>JAKDNC010000698.1 GCA_030452025.1 Nocardioides sp.
CGAGCCCGGCGAAGAAGCTGACGCCGAGGAAACCGGTGCCGAAGAAGCTGACGACGCTGAGCCGGACGCTGAGCCGGACGCTGGGGACCCGCTCGAGGAGTTCCGCCGTGCGCTGTGGGCCAAGCCCGGCGACTGGTACGTCGTCCACACCTACTCCGGCATGGAGAATCGGGTGAAGGCGAACCTTGAGAACCGCACCATCTCCCTCAACATGGAGGACTACATCCACGAGATCGTGGTCCCCATCGAAGAGGTCGCCGAGATCAAGAACGGCCAGCGCAAGCTGGTCAAGCGCACCGTCCTCCCCGGCTACGTGTTGGTTCGCATGGACCTCACCGACGAGTCCTGGTCGACCGTGCGTCACACGCCGTCGGTGACCGGGTTCGTCGGCCACAGCCACCAGCCGGTGCCGCTGAGCATGTCCGAGGTCGAGTCGATGCTCGCTCCGGCCGTGGTCGCCGCCGCCGAGGCCGAGGAGGCCGCCGAGTCCGGTTCAACGCCGACTGCAGCGTCGGCCAGCGCGAAGAAGACCGTCGAGGTCGCCGACTTCGACGTCTCGGACTCCGTGATGGTCGTGGACGGTCCGTTCGCCACGCTGCACGCGACGATCACCGAGATCAACGCCGAGTCCCAGAGGGTCAAGGCGCTCGTGGAGATCTTCGGCCGGGAGACTCCGGTCGAGCTGAGCTTCAGCCAGATCCAGAAGGTTTGAGGCCAGCACCCCGAGCTTGCTGGGGTGCGCGGGTCGAAACCCGGTGAGGAGAGAGCCGAGGGGTAACCCAGGCGTCGATCCGCCCCGGGCACCAGAGGAAAAGAGTGGCAGGGGGAACCACCCCCGTCATGACCACGAAAAGAAAGAGAAGAAGAATGCCTCCCAAGAAGAAGATCGCTGCGCTGGTCAAGGTGCAGCTGCAGGCTGGCGCAGCAACTCCGGCTCCGCCGGTGGGTACCGCACTCGGTCCCCACGGTGTGAACATCATGGACTTCTGCAAGGCCTACAACGCGCAGACCGAAGCGTTGCGTGGCAACGTCATTCCCGTCGAGATCACGATCTACGAGGACCGGACGTTCGACTTCATCACGAAGACGCCTCCGGCCGCCGAGCTGATCAAGAAGGCTGCCGGCGTGAAGTCTGGCTCCGGCGTCCCGCACAAGGAGAAGGTCGGCAAGCTGACCAAGGAGCAGGTGCGTGAGATCGCGACCACCAAGCTTCCGGACCTCAACGCCAACGACCTCGACTCCGCGGTGAAGATCGTCGAGGGCACCGCCCGGTCGATGGGCGTCGAGACTCCATAATTGCGGCGACGCCCGACGGCGTACCGAATCCAGCAACACGTGGCAGGACCGCGCTGGTCCGTTCACACCACAACTTCGCAGAGAATCGAGAAGCACATGCAGCGCAGCAAGACATACCGCGCGATGGAGGGAACGTTCGACAAGGACGAGCTCTTCGCCCCGCTGGCAGCGATCAAGGTCGCCAAGAACGGCAGCAAGAGGAAGTTCGACGAGACCGTGGACGTCGTCATGCGTCTCGGTGTCGACCCGCGCAAGGCAGACCAGATGGTGCGCGGCACGGTCAACCTCCCGCACGGCACCGGCAAGACCGCCAAGGTGCTGGTCTTCGCCAACGGGGACAAGGCTGAGGCCGCCCGCGAGGCCGGCGCCGACATCGTCGGTGGCGACGAGCTCATCGAGAAGGTGAGTGGCGGCTGGACCGACTTCGACGCCGTCGTCGCGACCCCCGACATGATGGGCAAGGTCGGCCGCCTCGGCCGCGTGCTCGGCCCCCGCGGCCTCATGCCGAACCCGAAGACCGGGACCGTGACGCCGGACGTGGTCAAGGCCGTCTCCGACATCAAGGGCGGCAAGATCGAGTTCCGCGTGGACCGTCACGCAAACCTGCACTTCATCATTGGCAAGGCCTCGTTCTCCGAGGCCCAGCTCGCCGAGAACTACGCCGCGGCCCTCGAAGAGGTCCTGCGTCTCAAGCCGGCCAGTTCCAAGGGCCGCTACATCTCGAAGGTCACCTTCTCGACGACCATGGGCCCCGGCGTCCAGGTCGACCCGAACCGCACTCGCAACGTCGCGGTCGAGGACGAGGGCTGACCCTCCGGGACAGCTGAACCACACGGCAGAGGGCCCGTCACGCAAGGAGTTTCCCCCCCGCTCCCCGGTCACCCCCCCGATGGAACACATGAGGCC
>JAKDNC010000699.1 GCA_030452025.1 Nocardioides sp.
GACTCCCTCGCCCTGGGCCTGGGCCGGCAGCGAGAAGCTGCCGACCTCCTGCATCGACGGGAACGCCAGGACGAACGCCTGGTTGTAGTTGCGCAGGATGAGGTGCTTCCCGTCAGGGAAGAACGCCCCGTCGGTGACCAGGCCCGGGACATCGGATCCGATCTTCTCGAGCTGGTTCGTCGATGAGGCGTCGAGGTCCTTCGGTGCGGCGTAGAAGCCGCCGCCGAGGACCGCCTTGGACGCGATGTAGAGCCGATCGGTGACCGGGTGTGCCAGCAACGCCTCCGCGTCCTTGGCTCCGTCCGGATACGCGAGGTCGAAGGTCTCCCCCTCGACCGAGGAGTCAGCCTGGGCGATCGGCACCCGATGCACCTCGACATGGTCTTCGGCCGCGAAGTTGTCGCCGATGTCGCCGACCCACACCCTGCCGTCGCCGGCCGGCGCCAACGCCTCGACGTCGCGGCCCTCCCCGTCGTAGGTGACTGTGCCCAAGGTGTCTCCGGTCGCGAGGTCGACCACGAAGATGCGTGCTGAGTCCCCGGAATCGTTGGCAGTGACGACCACGTCGTCGGTGACCACGAGTCCACTGGACTCGACGATGTCGGGGTCGGAGAAGGTCAGCACCACGTCCTCGTCGAGCGCCGACGACGCGCCGGCACCGACCAGGAACGGGGTCGCCAGGGCGGCCGCTGCCAGGACCCTACGCATCCGTGCCGTCGAGGATCTCGGCCAGCTTCGGCGTGACCTGCCACATCTCGACGAGGTCGTCGTACTCCTTGCGGACGCTGCCCCCCTTGACCACGCCGCCGGTGCGCACCGCACGCAGCAGCGTGTTGCGGGGGGTGTGCTGGCTCTCGACGAACTCCACCACGTCGACCCGGTAGCCGCGGATCCGCAGCAGCGAGGCACGCAGCGCGTCCGTGAGGGTGTCCGCGAAGCGTTCACGGAGGATGCCGTGGCGGGTGAGCATGGAGTACGGCGACGGGGTGGGGCTGCGGCGCAGCTGGGCGGCGATGTCGTGGTGACAGCAGGGCGCGGCGAGGACCAGCGATGCCTCCCACGCGATGACGCGGCCCAGCGCCTCGTCGGTGGCGGTGTCGCAGGCGTGCAGGGCGAGTACGACGTCGGGCGGTGTCGTGAGCTGAGCCGAGGCGATCGACCCGACGACGAACTCCGTGGAGGCGGTGATCCCCAGATCGGCAGCCACGGAGGAGTTGTGGTCGGCCGACTGCTGCTTCACGTCGACGCCGATCAGGTGCACCGGCAACCCGCGCACGTGGCTGAGGTAACGGTGGGCTGCAAAGGTCAGGTAGGCGTTCCCGCATCCGAGGTCGACGATCCGCAGTGGCTCCTCGGGAGTGGCTCTGCGGAGGTTGCCTCGCTCGCGCGCGTCGGTCAGCGACGCGTCGAGCAGGCGGAGGAACTCCTCGACCTGGCGATACTTCGCCTGACGGCTCGGCTTGATCCGGCCCTGGGCGTCGGAGATGCCGAGCGCGACCAGCACCGGGTCGTCCTCGGGCAGGAGCCTCTCCTTTGCCTTGTCGTGTTCTCGCTCGACCTCCACCTCACTCGCGCGGGTGGAGGTGTGGACGAGAGCCTCCAGCTTCTTGGTGACCCGCACCTGGTGCTGTTCGGTGGTCGTCTCGACGTGCCAGTTGCCGAAGGGAAGGTCGAGCAGCCCATCCACGGCATCACGTGCCTCTGCTCCGGCGGCGTGGTTGGAGGTGTGCGCCTGGGTGGCGTCGTACGCCGTGATCTGGAGGTGGCGGCCCGACTTGAGGTCGACGTACCTCATCTCGACACGCTTCCACTGCGGCTGCTGGCCGCGCTGGCGTCCACTGGCCACGGCGCGTACGAGGACCTGGTCGTCGAGGACCAGGCTGCGCATCCGGGCCAGTGCCCGCAGGAGGGGTTCGGCTGCCATCAGTTCACCGCTTTCACTTCACGAGCGCGGCAACGACGACGACGAGCAGGAGCCCCACCAGCGCCACGGGAATGATCATTCGGCGATAGCGGGGGTTCATCCCCTCATCCTATCGGCGAGCAGCTCGGCGAGATGGATCGCCCGGAGCCCGGCAAGGTCCTCGAGCTGGGTCCGGCACGACATCCCGTCCGCAAGGATGACGGCCCCTTCTCCGGCCGCGCGCACTGCCGGCAGCAGCGCATGCTCGGCGATCGCCACGGACGTCTCGTAGTGT
>JAKDNC010000700.1 GCA_030452025.1 Nocardioides sp.
TCGAGGCTCTGCGCGGCCTCGTCGCGCTCGTCGGCCGGGATCAGACCCAGGTGGCGGGAGGGCGCGACGATCCCGTCGTCGCGGTGGAGCACGCCGAGGACGGGGATCTCCGGCCTGAGCTGTCCCAGCGCCCGGATCACCTCGTCGGCATGTCGGGTCGACCCGGCCTTGTTCAGGATCACCCCGACGATCCGGACCGAGTAGTCGAAGGAGGCCATTCCGCGCACGACCGCGGCGATCGAGCGGGAGGCGTGGGAGATGTCGACGACGAGCACTACCGGTGAGCGGGTCGTCGAGGCGACGTGGGCCGTCGAGGAGAACCCGTTCCCACCGATCTGGCCGTCGTAGAGGCCCATCACGCCTTCGATCACGGCCAGGTCGGCGTCGGCGGCGCCGTGCAGCAGCAGCGGGACGAGGCGATCCTCACCGACCAGGTGTGGGTCGAGGTTCCGGCCCGGGCGGCCGGTGGCCAACGCATGGTAGCCGGGGTCGATGTAGTCCGGCCCGACCTTGTGGCCACTGATCGTGTGTCCGGCGCGGGCCAGCGCCGACATCAACCCGGTCGCGATCGTGGTCTTGCCGTGCCCTGATGCGGGCGCAGCGATCACGACCCGCGGGAGGTTCACCATTCAATGCCCCTCTGGCCCTTCTGGCCGGCGTCCATCGGGTGCTTCACCTTGGTCATCTCGGTGACCAGGTCGGCCACCTCGACGAGCTTCGGGTCGGCGCGGCGGCCCGTGATCACGACGTGCTGCTGGCCGGGGCGGTTGGCGAGGGTCTCGACGACGTCGTCGATGTCGACCCAGCCCCAGTTGATCGGGTAGGTGAACTCGTCGAGGAGGTAGATGTCGTGGGTCTGCGTGGCCAGCCGTCGCTTGATCTCGGTCCAGCCGTCGGCGGCATTCGCCGCGTGGTCCGCCTCGGTCCCGCCCTTGCGCGACCAGGACCAGCCGGAGCCCATCTTGTGCCACTCGACGGGGCCGCCCTCCCCGGTCTCGGTGTGCAGCTCGCCGAGGCGTTCGAGGACGGTCTGCTCGCCGATGCGCCACTTCGCCGACTTCACGAACTGGAAGACGCCGACGTTCCAGCCCTGGTTCCAGCCACGGATTGCGAGTCCGAACGCAGCGGTCGACTTCCCCTTGCCGTCACCGGTGTGCACCATCACCAGCGGCCGGTTGCGGCGCTGGCGGGTCGTCAGCCCGTCGTCGGGGACGGAGACCGGCTGTCCCTTGGGCATCAGGCGGCTCCCTTCACGACATCGGTCAGCGCGCTGGCGCTCACCTCGCCGACCGGGACGTGCTCGGCCATCAGTGCTTCGGCGAGCTCCGCGGCCAGGCCCATCCGGAAGCGGCCGGTCTCGCAGTCGACGACGAGGGCGGAGACATGCTGGGAGGCGAGGTGTACGGCGGCCTGCCGCGCGCGGGCGACCGCGTCCGGGCCGTGCGTGGCCCGACCATCGGTCACCACGACCAGCAGCGGACGACGTCGGGAGTCGCGGATCCGCTCCAGGCGCAGCGTCTCGGCAGCGCGGAGGAGGCCCTCGGCGAGCGGCGTACGTCCACCGGCCGGGAGCTCCTCGAGCCGGGAAGCGGCGATGTCGACGGAGTGCGTCGGGGGCAGGACCAGGTCACCCTCGCCGCCACGGAAGGTGACCAGGCCGACCTTGTCGCGGCGCTGGTAGGCGTCGAGCAGCAGCGAGAGGATCGCGGTCTTGACCTGCTCCATGCGCTTCTTGGCCGCCATCGACCCGGAGGCGTCCACGCAGAAGAGGATCAGGTTCGACTCGTGGCCCTCCTTGGTGGCGACGCGCAGGTCGTCGCGGTGGAAGAGGATCCGGCCACCCCCGGGGCCCGTGCTGCGGCCGCGCGCGAGCTGGTGGGGAGCGGCGGCGCGCACGGTCTCGATCAGGTGGATCGAGCCTCCTGCCCCGCGCGACTTCGTGGCTCCGATCCGTCGCCCGGACTCGGTGACCGCACGGCTGCGGCGTCCGGACTCGCCGGCGCCGGTGCCGCTGACGGTGAAGAGCCGGGGACGGTAGGGCTGGGTCGCCTGCACGACGGACTCGGGCACCGCTTCGGGTGCAACGTCCTGCGAGCTGGTGTCTTCCGGAGCCGGTTCGCAGGACGTCTCGCCCTGGTCCTGCGCAGTGTCCTTTGGCTGGGTCTCCCCAGCAGCCGGTTCGTCGGACGTCCCAGA
>JAKDNC010000701.1 GCA_030452025.1 Nocardioides sp.
GGAGGGCGAGATCCCCGGACGCGACAAGGTCCGCATCATCGTGGCCGGCGCCCCGCCGCCCACCAAGACCGTGGCTCGCGTCGAGGCCGAGCTTGGCTGGGAGTTCATCCAGATCTACGGGCTCACCGAGACCTCGCCGCTGCTGACGATCAACCGGACCCGCGCCGAGTGGGACGGTCTGTCCACCGAGGAGCGGGCCGCCAAGCTCGTGCGCGCCGGGGCGCCCGCCATCGGCGTGAGCCTGTCCACCAGCCCCGACGGGGAGGTGCTGGCCCGCTCCAACGTGATCCTGGAGGGCTACTGGGAGCAACCCGAGGAGACGGCGCGTTCCCTGGCCGACGGCTGGTTCCACACCGGCGACGGCGGCATGGTGGGCGACGACGGCTACCTCACCATCAGTGACCGCAAGAAGGACGTGATCATCACCGGTGGGGAGAACGTCTCCTCGATCGAGGTCGAGGACGTGCTCTTCTCCCACCCGGCGGTTGACGAGGTCGCCGTGATCGGAGTGCCCAGCGAGAAGTGGGGCGAGACCATCAAGGCACTCGTCGTGCTCGCGCCGGACGCCGCCGGTTCGGGCGTCACCGAGGCTGACCTGATCGCCTGGTGCAAGGAGAAGGCCGCCGGATACAAAGCACCTACGTCGATCGAGTTCCGCGACGAGCTGGCTCGCACGGCGACCGGAAAACTGCAGAAGTTCAAGCTACGGGCGCCCTACTGGGAGGACCGGGAGCGGAAGGTGAACTGAGCGCGCCTCATGGAGGGCTCACCACCGTTTCGGTGGACGCTGACACGCCGACGCGCTCAGGAGCTGAACCGGTAGCCCATCCCTCGGACGGTCGTGATCGTCTCGCTGCCGACCTTGCGCCGCAGGTAGCCGACGTACACGTCGACGACGTTGGAGCCGGGGTCGAAGTCGTAGCCCCAGACGTGGTCGAGCATTTGCTCGCGGGAGAGGACCTGCCCGGGGTTGAGCATGAAGATCTCCAGGAGTGTGAACTCGCGTGCCGACAGGTCGATCGCCCTGCCGTGGACGGTCGCGCGACGCGAACGGAGGTCGAGGCGCACGTCGCCGACCTCGAGCGCATCCTTCGATCCCGGCTCCGCCTCGTCGACCTGCCGCAGCCGCAACTTCACTCGCGCCAGGAGCTCGGCGAAGCGGAACGGTTTCGGCATGTAGTCGTCCGCGCCACCCTCGAGCGCCGACACAGTGTCGGTCACCGAGTCCCGCGCAGTCAGCACGATCACCGGGACCCGGCTGCCCTGGGAGCGCATCTGGTCGAGCACCGCGAAGCCGTCGAGACCGGGAAGGCCGATGTCGAGAATGACGAGGTCGTGGGCGCCGCTCATCGCATGGTCGAGACCGTCGACACCGTTGTCGGCCACCGTCGTGACGTGACCCTCCGCCCGCAGGCCCTTGGACACGAAGGACGCGATGCGCTGCTCGTCCTCGACGATCAGGATGCTGGCCAAGGCTCCTCCTTGGGTGGTGTGAGCCGGGTTGAGGCGAGGGTGATGACGAAGCGGGAGCCGGCCGGGTCGACGTCCTCGACGTGGACCGTACCCCCGTGGGCCTCGGCGATGGCGCGGACGATGGAGAGCCCGAGCCCGAACCCTTCGTCCCCTACGCGGACGGTGCTGCGGCCGAAGCGCTCGAAGATCCGTTCCCGGTCCCGGGCGGGCACACCGTCGCCGGTGTCGCGCACCCACAGCCGGGCCCTGTCTCCGTCGTGGGACGAGCCGATCGCGATCGTGTCGCCGGGGGAGGTGTGCTTGACCGAATTGTCTGCCAGCTGCAGCAGGGCCTGGGTGATTCGTTGCTCGTCGAGGGGGACGACCACGTCGGTGGCGCAGTCGTTGACCCAGTTGCGGTCGCCGAGAGCGCGGGACTTGGCCAGGACCGTCTCGGTCACGGTCCCGAGCGCCGTGGGGGCGGTCGCGACGAAGTCAGGGCGGGCGCTCTTGGCAAGCAGGATCAGGTCGCCCACCAGCCGGGACATCCGGTCGACCTCGTCGAGGAGCAGCCGCCTGGTCTCCCCGACCTCTTCGGGGTCGGCGACGTCGAGCAGTTCGAGGTGTCCGCGCAGGACCGTGAGCGGCGTCTTGAGCTCGTGGCCGGCGGCGTCCAGGAAGGCCCTCTGGTCACCGAATGCGCCCTCGAGTCGGGCCAGCATGTCGTTGACGGTGCGGGTCA
>JAKDNC010000702.1 GCA_030452025.1 Nocardioides sp.
GAGCTTCTGGCCAGCCCCGGGTGTGGGTACGGCGGCCGCGAGCTGGTGCTCGCGGATCATGGTTCGCACCTTGTTGACGCTGACGCCCAGGGCGGTGGCTGCCTCGGACCAGTCGAACCAGTCATCGACGAGTGCGGTGAGGTCGGGGCCGGGAAGTGCGGTGTCGTTCATGGCGCCAACTCTTGCACCCCCGACGGGTTCCAGGAAATCTCATTCACACCAGTCACTTGAGTAACACCCGCCGGTGTGGTTACCGTCGCTGGGTTGCCCGTGTGGGCAACTGGACGAGAGGAACTTCCCCGTGGCCTCGAACATCCGCACACTTGCCCATGCCCGTCTGCGATTCTTCACCCGAACCTGCGTCGCCGCCCTCGCCGCCGGTCTCCTGATCACCTCGGCGCCCGCCCTGGCAGACGCCGACGGCGACAAGGCCCCCGCAGGCCGAAAGCTGATCGAGCACACCGTCCGGCCCGGCGAGACCGCGACCGCACTGGCCGTGAAATACCATGCCTGGACCGATGAAGTGATCTCGTGGAATCACCTCAGCGGCAACGCCCGACTCCACGTCGGCCAGAAGATCGAGATCCCCGTGGTCCTCGCGGCGCTGCCCAAGAGCGAGAAGAAGAACAAGAAGAAGCACGGCGTCAGCAACTCCTCGCGTGAGCAGATCCGCAGGAGCATCGTCCGGACCGCTCAAGAGCACGGCGTCGGCGCCAACCTCGCCCTCGCCGTCTCCTGGCAGGAGGCCGGCTGGCAGATGCACCATGTCTCCAGCGCCCACGCCATCGGCGCGATGCAGGTGCTGCCCTCCACCGGAAAGTGGATGTCGCTCTACGCCGACCACCGACTCCGCCTGCACAAGCCCGAGGACAACATCCTGGCCGGCGTGCTCCTGCTCAAGCACCTCGGTGACGAGACGCGCTCCACACGGCGCCAGATCGCGGCCTACTACCAGGGCCTCGGCGCGGTCCGCGAGCACGGCCTCTACGACGACTCCAAGCAGTACGTCCGCAATGTGCAGGCGATCAGGCGCCGCCTCAAGCAGGGATTTCCGCCGGCCTGAGACACACCACAAGGGTCTCCGGGCAGTCGGTCGCCACGCCGGGATCTCGGCGATCGAGGGGGTGAGCCGCCCAGTCCGTAGGATTGGCAGAGGCGGATTCTTCCCCATCCGACCGCGCACGGAGGACCAGACAAGTGGACGAACGCACCAGTGACCCGATGATCGGGCGATTGCTGGACCGTCGTTACCGCATCGGTCCACGCATCGCCAGCGGTGGGATGGCTTCCGTCTACGAAGCCACTGACGTCCGTCTCGAGCGCACCGTCGCGGTCAAGATCATGCACCCCGGAATGGGGGACGACGAGGAGTTCGCCGCCCGGTTCGTCCGCGAGGCCCGGCACGCGGCCCGCCTCTCCCACCCCAACGTCGTGGGGGTCCACGACCAGGGAGAAGACAACGGCACCGTCTATCTGGCGATGGAGCTCGTCCCCGGGCACACCTTGCGTGATGTGATCCGCAAGGAGGCCCCGATGGAGCCGATGAAAGCGCTCGGCCTCATCGAGCCGATCCTCTCTGCGCTCAGCGCCGCCCACCGCGCCCACTTGATCCACCGCGACATCAAGCCAGAGAACGTCCTGATCGCCACGGATCCACACTCCGGCGCCGGAGTGGTCAAGGTCGCCGACTTCGGTCTGGCCAAGGCGATCAGCGCCGATACCCAGCACACCGCCACGGGCGGCATCCTCATCGGCACCGTCTCCTACCTGGCCCCCGAGCTCGTCGTCGACGGCCGCGCCGACACCCGCGCGGACGTGTACGCCGCCGGAGTGGTGCTCTTCGAGCTCCTCACTGGCCGCAAGCCGCACGAGGGTGAGTCCCCCATCCAGGTCGCCTACAAGCACGTCCACGAAGACGTCCCCGCACCCTCCAGCCTGGTGCCCGGTATCCCGGCGTACGTCGACGCACTGGTCGCCCGCGCCACCGCCCGGGACCGAGGCCACCGCCCGGCCGACGCCGGCGTGCTGCTGCATCAAGTGCACCGCGTGGCGCACGCGCTCACCGAAGGCGTCGTCGAGGATCCCGAACTGGTCGCCGACATCGCTCCTCCCGCCTTCCGCGACGTCGAGGAGGAGACGTTCCGCGAGGACACTGCGCCAGATAGACGGTGCCGTTGTCTTCTCCC
>JAKDNC010000703.1 GCA_030452025.1 Nocardioides sp.
CTGGTGCTCCTCGGGGTCGACGCCCCAGTCCTCCAGCCAGCCCTGGAGCTGTTCGATCTCAGGACCTTGGGCAGCCTTGATCTCCTCAGCCAACTCGACCACTTCGGGGTGGACGCCGTCCTTGGCGAGGACGATGTCGCTCATCTCGATGGCCTGCTCGTGGTGGACGATCATCATCGAGGCGAACATCACGTCCGCATCGTTGACGTCGGCTGCCTGCTCGGACGAGCCGTGGTCCATGCCCGGCATCGAGTCATCGTCGCTCCCCGCCGAGCAGCCGGCCAGCACAAGGGCCGCGGAAAGGGCGATCGCGGCAGTCGCCGCGGTACGAAACTTCATGAGTGTTCTCCAATCAACAGTCGCTTCGGTGACGCGGCACCCGGGCGGGCACCACGTGCGTGAGTGAGGGAACCGTCGGCGCTGGTGCGCGCCGGGTCTACCGCCCAATCACGTGCGACTGATGCAGAGAACGTGCAACGACGGCGCCCTGGACAGCATCCTGTCGATGAAGCGGGCCACGAGGGAGGACCGAGGCAGGGCGCGCATCCATCCGCGCAGCAGCCGAGGCGGCACCAGGATCAACAGGATGAGCAGGAGCGCGAGCACGCACGCCATCGCCATGCCCAGATGGTCACCGCTCCCGCAATCCGTGCATGCACTACCGAGGTCACCTGCCAAGCCACCGGACTCGTGCACGCCGCCCGCGCTGTGATGAGCGCCCTCAGTGCCGGTGGCGGAGACCGTTATAGCGGGCGCGTGGGCGGCCGAGGTGCCGTGCAGGTTCAGCGTGTGCATGGCCAGCAGCCCGACGATGACCGCAGCGACCAGCAACCCTCCGAGCAGCACACACCGGAAGAAGGCCCGGAGGCTCTTCCCGGATCGCGTTGCCGTTGCGGACGCCATGCACCTCAGTTTACGGGCTCACCGTGCCGCTGTCGGCGGCCGGAGTGGTCGGTGCGACCGAGGCCGGCCGCCTCTGTATGCGCGCTGAACGGACCCTGTTCCGCCAGGTTCCGTCCGACAGGAATACCCCAGGGGGGTATGTTGTTGGAGGTGGGGAAGAGTTCGAGAAGGTCAGGAGAAATCAATGCGCTTGTTCGCGATCCGCGACTTCCGCCACCTGTTCAGTGCACAGATTATCGCTCTGTTCGGTACGGGGCTGGCGACCGTTGCTCTCGGCCTGCTGGCCTACGAGCTCGCCGGCCCCAGCGCGGGGGCCGTTCTCGCGACGGCGCTGACGATCAAGATGGTCATGTACGTCCTGATCGCTCCGCTGGCGGCAGCCTATGCCGACCGCCTCCCGAGACGCAGGTTCCTGACCCTGCTCGACGTGGTGCGCGCGATGGTGGTGCTCGCGTTGCCGTTCGTCACGGAGATCTGGCAGATCTACGTCCTCATTGGTATCTTGCAGGCGGCTTCCGCGGCCTTCACGCCGACATTCCAGGCGGTCATCCCCGATATCGTGCCCGAGGAGTCTGACTACACTCGGGCGCTGTCCGCGTCGCAGGTGGCTTACACGATGGAGAGCCTGCTCAGCCCGGTTCTGGCTGCGGTGGCCCTTACGTTCATGACGTTCAACTGGCTGTTCGTGGGCACCTCGGTGGGCTTCGTGCTCTCCGCCATCCTGGTGCTCTCCACTCGTATCCCTAACGCTGCCCCGAGTGGGCAGGCGGGCGCCTGGAACCGGGTCACCTCGGGCATGAAGGTCTTCTTCTTGACTCCGCGCCTGCGCGGCGTGATTGCCCTGAATCTGGTGGTCGCCGCAGCCGGGTCGATCGTCGTCGTCAACACCGTCAACTACGTTCGAGACCAGCTCGGCGGCACGCAAGCGGACGTCGCGTGGATGCTCGCAGCCTCCGGCGGCGGCACGCTGTTGGTGGCACTGTTCCTGCCGCGCTTGCTCGACCGGATCGCCGAGCGGGTCGTCATGATGACCGGTGCCTTCGTGCTGCTTGCCGGCGTGTTGGCTGCCGTAGTGATGACCGCCGCCCAGGCCATCTCCTGGACGATCACGGCACCCATCTGGGTCGCCATCGGAGGCGGCATGGCCTTGATCGTCACTCCCACCGGACGCGTCATTCGAGGTTCGGTCGCGAAGCGCGAGCTCCCGGCGGCCTTCGCAGCACAGTTCTCGCTGTCTCACCTAGCCTGGCTCGTCACCTACCCGATTGCCGGATGGGTCGGCA
>JAKDNC010000704.1 GCA_030452025.1 Nocardioides sp.
CGTCGATGCCATAGGCACCGCCGGAGACCACGATCTGCTCCGCGTGCGACGCATCGTGCGCGAGCTCTCCGGCGACGTGATCGCCGTAACTCGTCGATGCCCGAGACCCGGTGATCGTCACCCGCGTCTCCTGCCGGACTGCGAGGAACGAGGTCGCCCCCTTCGCCCACAGCACATACGGCGCACGATCGCCCAGCACGTTCACCGAGACCGGCCAATGCGCATCGCCAGGGATCAGCGGCGCATACGACTCGTCCAGCACCCTCGCCAGATCATTGCCGAGACCGCCCCGTGAAGCGAGCTGCTCCGCGGTGTGGTGCAGGATCGACGTTTCCTCAACCCGGACGCCGGGTATCGATCCGCCCGCGTCGAGGAGCCGGAGGGTCTCGACGGCGCCTTCGCGGCGCAGCAGGCGACCGACGGTGCGGTCGGCGGGCTCGATCATCATCGAGAGCATCACGCGGGCCGTCCGGTCATCGGAGGCGTAGTCAGCCAGAGCAACCATGACCGGTCCTTCCACTCACCAGGCACTACCAGCGCAGGTGCACCCGGCACCGCGACGAGACCTTCCCCTTCGCCAGGCCCCGACGTAAGCTAGGAGGTGAAGCGCAGGCATTCCATCTGTAGAGTCCTTCGGGATCGCCCTTCCGGGGCCACCACCAACACGCCGCTTCTCGATCATTCGAACCGTGTTGAATGGAGGCCCACCGATGTTCCTCAGCGACCGCGTCCGACGCCGCTGGCACCAGAGCGAGAACACCGCCCAGAACCTGGAACCGGCCCGCCGGCTCTTCCCGACGAACCGCATCCGCGATGCCGTCTACACCCGCCGCGGACTCAAATGGGGCATTCCCGCAATGCTGCTCGCCGCCCCCTACAGCGCCGCCGTCAACCTCCTGACCGACCACATCGAGCAGGGCGGCCCCGGCTGGCTCCACCTGGTCGTCCTGCTATGCGCATGGAACGCGCTCAAGATGCTCTGGCTCGGCCCGATGAGCCTCATCGCCCTCGCCCGCGTCCGCTACAGCGAGCACGTCCAGCGTCGCGCTGCTCGCCGTGAAGCCGAGTCGCGAGGTACGCCGGATGAGGTTCTGGTCATGGCCCGAGGTGCGTCATGAAGGCCGTCACCTACCGGCGCAGCGCGACGGTTGCTATGGCAGTGCGAACAAACACGAGATCTAGGTCAGATTCGGCACCATCCGCTGTGGGAGCGGTGGTCGCGTTGGCGATCGAGTAGCGCGAAGTTGAGAGCTGCTCTGAGCCGCGGTTGCTCGAAGCGCGCCGATCGTCTGACAGTGCGCCTGGCAGGTGTTCAGATCGGCGAGCCGGCGCCACTCGGGTCGCGTCGAGTTCTCGCGGCCTGCGGTGAGATCGAGGCGAGGCTCGACTACTCACTCGGCGACTAAGCCACCGGTAGGTGGGGCCGGGTTCGGTTCGTCAGCTGGGCCTGCTCTCCTCGTGGAGAGCGGACCAGTTCGTGCCACCCGCCGTCCTTCGCAGGCCGAGTCCGGACGGAGCGGCGCCGCTGGGCTGCCGGCCTTGGCCAGATAGACTGAGGGGAAATGGACGACGCGCGGACCTGCGGAAGTGAGGTGCATCATGGCCGGTCTTGGACAGCACATCACCGCGATGGTGCGCAGTCACGCCTCGGGTGACGACGCCAGTTTCTACTCGGTCGCCCTTCAAGTAGCCGCGCGTGAGGCCAAGGCGGGACATCACGTTCTCGCCAACGACATCAAGACGGCTGTCGACGCATCCCGCGAACGTGACTCTGTCGGCAAGATCACGACGCTTGCGCAGCCACGTGGTGAGCTTGCTGAACTTGTTGAGGCGACGCATCCCGCCGTACAGCTTCGAGAGCTCGTCGCACCTACCGAGCTCGTCGCGCAGATCAAGCAGGTTCTCGCTGAGCAACGCCAGCGCAAGAATCTTCTCGAGCATGGTTTCGCACCGGCGCACCGGCTGCTCTTGGAAGGGCCGCCCGGAACCGGGAAGACGATGACCGCGGCCGTACTCGCAACCGAGCTTGCCGTACCGATGTTCACGGTCAGGCTCGACAGCCTGCTGAGCAAGTTCATGGGCGAGACCGCCAGCAAACTCCGCCTCGTCTTCGACTCCGTTGCTCAGCGTCGCGCCGTGTACCTGATCGATGAGTTCGACGCCCTCGGGGCTGACCGTTCTGGG
>JAKDNC010000052.1 GCA_030452025.1 Nocardioides sp.
AGCTCGGCCGTCTGGCGCCACCAGACGAAGCCTCCGAACGCGGCCGAGATCAACACCGGAGGGATGATCAGCATGAGCACCGCTTCACGAGTGATCACCCGAGCCCCGAGTCCGGAGCCTTCCTCTTCGGGCTCGACGTCGCCCGAGCCGTCGGCGGGGAGCTTGGTGTCGAGACTGGTCATGTCGGCTCCCCTTCCGCGGACTTCTCCACCTGCTCGGCCGCACTCCTCTCTGCGGCCCGCATGTGTTCGGTGACCGCGTGGAAGTCGATGACGCCCAGGTAGCTGTCCCGGTCGCCGGTGACGATGGCGCTGGAATAGGTCGAGGTCAGCATCGTGTCGAGCGAATCGTTGAGCGTGGCCCGGTGGTCGAGAGTGACCAGGTTCTCCCGTGGCTCCCCGCGCACCTTCTCGTGGGCGCGGATCTGTCGCAGCCATGGCCAGGCCACCGGCCGGTTGCGGTCGTCGAGCACGATCAGCATCTCGTCACCGGCGGCCTCCGCTCGCCGGATGGCCTCGGCGCTCGACTCACCGACGATCGCCGTCGTCGCCGTGCGCAGGTCGATGTCGTCGATCCTGGCCAGCGAGAGCTGCTTGAGCGTCGAACCAGCGCCGACGAAGTCCGCCACGAAGTCGTTGGCCGGCGCTGCCAGGATGTTCTCCGGGGTGTCGTACTGCGCGATGTTCGCGCCCTCCTGGAGAATCAGGATCCGGTCGCCGAGCTTGATCGCCTCGTCGATGTCGTGGGTGACGCAGACGATCGTCTTGCGGAGCTCGCGCTGGATACTCAGCAGCTCGTCCTGGAGCCGCTGACGGGTGATCGGGTCGACGGCGCCGAACGGCTCGTCCATCAAGATCACCGGCGGGTCCGCGGCCAGACCGCGGGCCACGCCGACACGCTGCTGCTGCCCACCCGAAAGCTCGCGCGGATAGCGGTGGCGGTAGCGGTTCGGGTCGAGGCCGACCAGGTCGAGCAGCTCGTCGACGCGCTCGGCGATCCGCTTCTTGTCCCACCCCAGCATCTTGGGGACGCTGCCGATGTTGGTGGCCACTGTCATGTGCGGGAAGAGGCTCCCACCTTGGATCACGTAGCCGATCTTGCGGCGCAGGGAGTTGCCGTTCTCGCCGCGGATGTCCTTGCCGTCGATGCTGATGGTCCCTGACGTCGGCTCGATCAGGCGGTTGATCATCTTCAGCGACGTGGTCTTGCCGCAGCCGGACGGCCCGACGAACATGACGATCTCGCCGGCCGGGATGTGCAGGGAGAGACTCTCGACCGCCGCTGCCTTCTGGCCGGGATAGCTCTTGACAACGTTCTCGAGCCGGAGCTCGGCGCCGCTGATTTCTCCGGTGCCGGAGTTGGACTCGGCAGTCTGATTGGTGGTCATGCGACGCGGATTCCCTTCGAGATGGTCAGTCGCCCGAGCAGGAGCATGAGCAGGTCCGCGAACATCGCGATGATCACGATCCCGACGGTTCCGACGAGCGCGTAGTTGACCGCGTTCGCTCCACCCGCTTGGGCCAGGCCGGTGAAGATGTAGGCGCCCAGACCGGGGCCGAGGACGTAGGCCGCGATCGCGGCGATCCCCATGGACATCTGCATGGAGGTCCGGACTCCGGCGTGGATCACCGGCCAAGCCAGCGGGATGCGCACCCGTAGCAGGACGCTGAGCTCGCCCATCCCCATCCCCTTGGCAGACTCGAGGAGCGCCTTGTCGACCCCCTGGAGACCGACGATCGCGTTGCGCAGCACCGGAAGGATCGCGTAGAAGAGCACGCAGATGAAGGCCGTGGTCGCACCGATCTTGGTCAGCGGAAGCAGGAGACCCACCAGCGCGAACGACGGCAGGGTCAGACCCACCGCCGAGAGCGTGTTGGCGATCGGGTCGAGCCATCCGAACTTGGTGACCAGCACGGCGATCGCCACTGCGATCAGGGTGCCGAAGAAGACCGCCTGGAAGACCAGGTTCGCATGCTGGAACGCGCTGTAGAGGATGTACTGCCAGCGCTCACTGATGAATTCCCACACGCTTCGTGATCACCCCTCGGATAGTGGCCAACCCGCTTCGACACCTTCAACGGAACCGGCCATTGGGCGATCCCGACTGTCATTCACTGAAGCACAAGGGCACCGAGAATGTGGGATTCTGCAATTCCTCAGCGCGCCGGACTGCCGCTCTTGAGCTGGATGTCGCCGCCGAACCGGGTGCCGCCTCAATGAAGAGTCCTCACAAATGGTCGAAGGGTGGAGAAGCGCTGCGCTCCCCCACCCCGACCGACGGCCCGGTTCAGCCAGCCTGCCGGTACTCCGGCTTCAGGAACTCGTCGTCAGCATCGAACGTGACGTCGGAGCAGATGACGAAGGCTTGAACGGCAGTGCCCTCGGCGGCGGTGAACTCGACGCTCCATGAGGTCGACGTCCAGATGCCGGCCTCGTCACCCTCCGGGCGGTTGTCCTTCAGGGTGACCTCCGTGACGCCGCTCGGGTAGGCCTCGTGCATCGTGACGTCCTGGCCGGTGACACCCGCGCCGCCGGATCGGATGCCGCCGGAGATGACCGACTGGCCGGACGCGCACTCGGCTTCAATGACCTGCGGCTCCCCGGTTCCGACTGCCGCGTCGGGTCCACGACCGATGACTTCGTAGCCGGTCATGCCGTCCGCGCCGGGAGCCCCCGCTTCGCCCTTGGGACCCTGCTCGCCGGCCACACCGTCCGCGCCACCTGACCTGACCTGCTTCTGCACCCATGGCGCCAGGTCGGCGACGCGGATCTTGCCGTTGGCGATGTCACGCGAGGCGATCGAGGAGTCCTTGATCTGCTTCCCGGCAACCGTGCCCCTCTTGATGTCACTGCCGTCGATCCACTTGGCGGCGGTGGCGCCCGAGGTCGCGGCTACGGCGATGAGCGAGATTCCGGCGGCGACTGCGCCGACGCGGGTGAGGTTCTTCATTTTACGTGATCCCCTTGGAGTCTGGAGTGTGCTGACCGGAGAACCAGACCACGACCTGCGCACATCCGTGGCGGAATCACGGACGGCAGCCACAAGGGACTAGGACAACTGACCAGAATGACTAGGTGACCGTGCCCCATCCTCGCGTGCTATGACCCGACCCCACAGACCACCCAGCGGGGACGGGGCCGGCAGACGCGCCCAGAGTCACGCAGCCACGTCACCGCCGGATGCCGAGGTCCAGACCTTCGACGGTCGGGGCAACCGCGTCCACGGACCGCAGCTGTTCGGCGCTCTGCGCCACCAGCAGCACCGTCTCGCCACGGAACATGTCTGCCAGCTCCTGAAGCACACCTGCCAGAGCGGGTGCCGACTCGAGTTCGGGACGCACCGTCACCGGCAGGCCCAGCCGCTGGGCCACCTCGCTGGCCGCGGCCTCAGCAGCAGGACCGCACCACACCGCGGCGAACCGTTCACCGGTCGGCACGGAGCCGTTGTCCTGCACGACGACCAGGTTCGCCGCACAGAACAGGTCACTCACGGCTGCCTCCCGACCTCAGGACTTGGCGAGGAACGCGAGCAGGTCCTGACGGGTGATCACGCCGATCGGCTTGCCGTCCTCCTGCACGAGCAACGCGTCCGCGTCCTCGAGGAGGGCGACTGCTTCCCGGGCCTCGATGGTCGAGCCGATCGTCGGCAGCGCAGGCGACATGTGCTGCTCGACCTTGTCGGTGAGCTTGGCGTGGCCGGCGAAGAGCGCGTCGAGCAGGGTCCGCTCGGAGACGGATCCGGCCACTTCGGCCGCCACGATCGGGGGCTCTGCCCGCACGACCGGCATCTGCGAGACGCCGTACTCCTGGAGGATGTGCACGGCCTCGGCGATGGTCTCGGTCGGGTGGGTGTGGACCAGGTCGGGAAGTCGCCCGTCCTTGCCACGCAGCACCTCCCCGACCGTGCGGTGGGACTCCTCGTCGGAGGAGGAGGCGAAGCCGAAGCTGCCGAGCCATTCGTCGTTGAAGACCTTGGTGAGGTAGCCGCGGCCGGAGTCGGGCAGCAGCACCACGATCACCGCGTCCTTGCCCTCCGGTGTGCCGGCGAGCTCCTCGGCCAGCTGCTTGGCGGCGAAGGCGGCCATCCCTGACGAACCTCCGACCAGGAGCGCCTCCTCACGCGCCAAGCGGCGGGTGAAGGCGAACGAGTCCGCATCGGAGACCTCGATGATGCGGTCGGCGATGTCGCGGTCATAGGTCTCGGGCCAGAAGTCCTCACCGACGCCCTCGACCAGGTAGGGGCGACCACTGCCGCCGGAGTAGACCGATCCGGCCGGGTCCGCGCCGACGATCTTGACTCCTTGGCCACCGGATTCGGCACTGCGCTCCTTCAGGTAGCGACCGATCCCGCTGATCGTCCCGCCGGTGCCGACACCGGCGACGAAGTGGGTGATCTTCCCCTCGGTCTGCTCCCAGATCTCAGGCCCGGTGGTCTCGTAGTGGGAGCGCGGGTTGTGGGGGTTCGAGTACTGGTCAGGCTTCCACGCGCCCGGCTGGGAGGCCAGCTTGTCGGACACGTTGTAGTAGGAATCCGGGTGCTCCGGGGCGACCGCGGTCGGGCAGACGACCACCTCGGCGCCGTACGCCTTGAGCACGTTGCGCTTGTCCTCGCTGACCTTGTCGGGGCAGACGAACACGCACTTGTAGCCCTTCGCCTGCGCGACCATGGCCAGACCGACACCGGTGTTGCCGGAGGTCGGCTCGACGATCGTGCCGCCGGGCTGCAGCGCTCCGGAGGCTTCGGCCGCTTCGATCATGCGGGTGGCGATGCGGTCCTTCACCGACCCGCCGGGGTTGAGGTATTCCACCTTGGCCAACACAGTCGGTCCCTCGATCCCGTCAAGGCTGCGGGAGAGTCGCAGAAGCGGAGTGTCGCCGATGAGGTCCAGAAGAGAGTTCACATAGTCCACACGGGGCAATCTACCCAGAGTCCGTAGAGTTGGGGACGTGGGGACGACAGCACCCGCCAAGAACCTCGCCGCCGCCGCCGCTTTCGGCGGCGGCGGTCTGTCTGTGTTGGGCGGCAGTCTCTACGGAGTCCTACGTGTCGAGGCGAAGCTGGCCAGGCGCGCGATCGGCGACGCTGATGGCATTCCGCCCGACGCGACGGGGTGGTACGGCCGCAGTCGCCCCGGCCCTGCTGCGAAGATCGCCCTGATCGGGGACTCCTCCGCGGCGGGCTACGGTGTGGACCGGGTCGAGGAGACCCCCGGTGCGAATCTTGCCTCCGCACTGGCCGAACGCGCGGACCGCCGGGTGTACTTCAAGTCCTTCGCGGTGGTCGGTGCCCGGTCCAGCGACCTGGCCAGGCAGGTCGAGCAGGCACTGCCGATCGAGCCCGACGTCGCAGTGATCCTGATCGGCGCGAACGACGTCACGCACACGATGCTGCCCTCGGAGTCAGTGCGCCACCTCTCCGCTGCTGTACGGCGCCTGCGCGAGGCCGGCACCGAGGTCGTCGTGGGCACCTGTCCCGACCTGGGCACAGTCCGACCTATCTATCCCCCGCTGCGTCAAGTCGCCCGATCGTGGTCGCGCCGGCTGGCCGCTGCACAGGCGATCGCGGTCGTCGAGGCCGATGGACGGACCGTCTCGTTGGCCGACATGCTGGGGGCGGAATTCGCGGCCGCCCCGGCGATCCTCTTCGGACCCGACCAGTTCCATCCCTCCGCCGAGGGATACGCGTCGGTCGCCGCCGTACTCCTCCCATCGATCTTGGCTGCGCTCGGCCTGATGACCGATGAGGAAGCGACTCCCGAGGCGCTGCGTGGCGAAGGCGTCCTGCCGGTCGCTCGGGCAGCTGTCGAGGCTGCGCGCACGCCGGGCACCGAGCTCGGCGGCACGGAGGTCGCCGGCGCCCCCCGCGGTGTCCGGGGCCGCTGGGTGGAGCTGCGACACCGTCGCCGCCACCCGCGCACAGAGCCCGAGGCCCCCCACGAATCCGAGACCGCCGAGTCGGCCAGACGCTGACGCGGACCTAGAGCCTCCCCCTCGGGCCAGAAGGGGATCAGCTCACGCTTCGCCTTGGCAGGCCTGACAGGACGGGGAAACGACGCGAGGCGCTCCCCCGCTGGGGAAGCGCCTCGACCTTGCCCTGCAACCGGACCAGGACTTGGTCAGTCCTGGCTGAAGAAGGCCAGGATGCGCAGCAGGTTGGTGTAGATCCAGACCAGGCTGACGGTCATGCCGAACGCGGCACGCCACGACTCACGCTCGGGCAGGCCTGCGGCGATGCCCTTCTCGACCATGTCGAAGTCGAGGATCAGCATGAAGACACCAAGCACCAGGCCGGCGACGGCGGTGACCATGCCGAGACCACTGACCCCGAAGAGGCCGATCTGGGAGCCGAACATGCCCAGCACGAGCTCCATGACCGAGAGGCCGACCATGCCGAACACGGCGGCCATCACGAACATCCGGAACTTGCCGCTGACCTGGATGTTGAAGAACTTGTAGGCCGCGAGGGTGCCGGCGAAGGCGCCGAAGGTGCCGATCACCGCGCCCATCACGATGTTGCCCTCGAACATCGAGTTGAACAGCTTGCTGATCCCGCCCAGGGCGACGCCCTCGAGCACCGCGAAGGCAAGCACCAGGCCGGGGCTGACCACCTTCTTGAACGCGTTGACCATCGACAGCGCGAAGGCACCCAGCGAACCAAGGGTGACGGCGGCGAAGAGGCCGCTCAGGTCTTCCTGTCCACTGGTGTTGGTGATCTCCGGGCTGAGGATCCAGGTCGCGAGCGCAGCAAGGATGACCACGCCGACCGAGATGCCCGTCTTCTGGACGACGGTGTCGATCGTCATCCGGGAGCCGGGCTCCTGGTGGGTCGGCGAACCGGGGGCTCCGGGCGTGCCGACGCCCCACTGGGACGGGTCGCCGTATCCGGCGTACCCCTGGCCGTTGCCGGCGTAGGTCTGGTTTCCTTGGGCGTTTCCGCCGCGTCCGTTGAAGCCTTGTGTGCGGCTCCACACCGGGTTGTTGCTCTGCATGGTGGTCTCTCCTTGGAGGCCGGGTCGGTGGCCGTCTCCTGACGACTCACCACGTGTGCGCTCAGTCTAGCCATCGCGCTCAATGAGAAGAACGCTCACCCACAGGGTGTTGTTCCCATTCTTCGCCGCCTGCACACCACGATCCGGGTCTACCGTGGCCACGTGATCCCGGAACGTCGGTGGTGCGGGCGCTCTCTCTTGTGCGCCCTGGGGGCGATCCTGCTCTCGGCCTGCGCTCCGAGCGGCCAGCCGTCGCCGGTCACAGACGCGACCGTCACGCTGATGCAGTACACCCACGACCAGGTCAACCGGATGCTCGTGGTCGGAGTCGCCGCCGGTGACGAGACCGTGCACGTCTCCCGGGTCGAGGTCGTCTCCGGGGCATTCACCCACACCGGACTGGCGGAGTACGACGCGAGCATCCGACCGGGCGAAACCCTGGACCTGAGGGTGCCCCTAGGGGACCCGGACTGCGCCGTGGACCTCGACGAGGACGACATCTCGGTGGAATTCACGGTGCCGGACGGGGAATCGGTGACCGTGGACGCCCCCGACGGGGCCGACTTCCTGGTCTCCTTCCGGCCCAACCGGTGCGACGCCCACGTCTGGGAGTCCTCGCGCGGCTTCCAGTTCGCGTTGCGGCTCACGCTCGCTGACGACCCCGACGAGGTGCTGGTGCCCGTCGTACCTCCGAGGGCGAAGCAAAAGCTGCTCAGCCGGACCTGGCGGGCCCAGTGCGGAGTCGGATGACGCGACGCTTCCGCCGAGACGCCGCACGCGCACTCGCGGAACTGGTGTCGCGATGTGCCCCCGGTGGGATTCGAACCCACACTGAAAGGTTTTTAAGACCTCTTCCTCTGCCGGTTGGGATACGGAGGCTCGACTCTTGCGGCTGCAGAGGTCAAAGATAAGTCTTGCGGGCGTGGATCGCGTGCGCACCCGCCACCCGGTCCAGGAAGAGATATCCGTCGCAGTGGTCGATCTCGTGCTGCAGCGCCCTCGCCTCGAACGCGTTCGCCTCGACGGTGACCTCCTCGCCGGTCCCTGGAAGCTGTCCGCGCACGACGACCCGGCTCGCCCGCTTCACGTCGCCGGTGAAGTCGGGTGCGCTCATGCATCCCTCCCGGGCCTTCTCGTTGCGTGAGGACTCGAGGACCCGCACGTTGCAGAGCACGAAGGTGCCGTGGTGGTCGCGGGTCTTGGGATGCTGCGAGACATCGACACAGAAGACCTTCACCGACTCCCCCACCTGGGGTGCGGCCAGCCCGACGCAACCGGGTGAGACCCGCATGGTTGCGACCAGGTCGGCGGCGAGCCGGACGATCCGCGGGTCGGCCGGGTCGACGTCGGCGCCCGGCGTGGACAGGACTGTCGCAGGGGTCGTGACCACGTCGAGCACAGCGCTTTCCACCCCCAGCTCGACCTCCGTCCAGGCGAGCAGGCGTTCGTTGACGCTCACAGCTCGTCGGCCTCGACGGGGTTGAGGGTGACACCCACCGCGAACTCGTCGGCGACCACACCCAGTGCCGTACGCAGCGCTTCGACGTCGGCGTCCGCGGGCAGGTCCACCTCGGCGACCAGCAGGTAGAGATCGCCCTTGAGGTGGGTGGTGAGGTCGGTGATGTTGCCGCCCGCCCCGGCCACTCGGGAGACCACCGAGGAGACGATGCCCGGCCTGTCGCCTCCGTGGACGCTGAGCACCCACGACGTGGCCGGCGTGCTGGTCGTGCGCTCGTCGGGAACCTCCCGCACGGTCACGGCCAGGGGTCCGGTCATCGGCTGCAGGGCCGACTCGATCGCGTCTGCGCTCGCCTCCCCGTCGCAGATCAGCGTCATCGCGAACTGCCCACGCAGCAGGGTCATCGTGGAGTCGTCGAGGTTGAGGCCGAGGGAGCCGAGGATCCCGGTGGCCTCGGCGATGATTCCGGGACGGTCGTGGCCGACGAGGGTGATGGCGTGGAGAGTCACGGGCCAATCCTGCCAGTGCGTCTCGGACCACTGCTCAGCCGGCCAGCTCCTTCGTCCTCGCGAGCACGCGATCGGTCATCTCCTCGGTCAGCCTGCCGGTGAAGGTGTTCTGCTGGCTCGGGTGGAAGCAGCCGATCAAGGTGACTCCGTTGCCGAGGACGGCCTCCGCGCCGTGGCCGAACTTCGGCTTCGGCCTCGGGATCTCGACGCCGGCGCGGCGCAGCGTGCGCAGGGTGGCGTCCCAGCCGTAGGCGCCGAGCGCCAGGACCACCGTGGCGGTGGGCGCCAGCAGCTCGAGCTCGCGCTCGATCCACGGCGCACACGTGTCGCGCTCCTCGACGGTCGGCCTGTTGTCAGGAGGCGCGCAACGGACGGTGGCGAGCATTCGGGCATCGATCAGGGCCTGCCCGTCGCCGGCATGGTCCGAGGTCACCCTCGCGGCCAGGCCGACCCGGTGGAGAGAGGCGAAGAGCCAGTCGCCGGACCTGTCCCCGGTGAAGATCCGGCCGGTCCGGTTGCCGCCGTTCGCGGCCGGGGCGAGACCCACGATCAGCACCTTCGCGGTGGGGCTGCCCCATCCGGGGATCGGCCGGCCCCAGTAGGGCTCGCCCGCGAAGCTGGCCCGCTTGTCATGGGCGACGTCCTCGCGCCACCTCACCAGGCGCGGACAGGCCGAGCAGACCGACACCCGTGCGTCGAGCACGTTCAGGCCGGCGCCGTCAGCGAGGTGGCGCACGTCGTCCGGCGTCCGGGCCACCTCGGTCTGCGGCGTTGCCGGGTCGTCAGGCCACCCCGTCCCCGGCGGCACCGGCGAGGGGAACGCCTGGCCGGTGACCGGGTGGGGCAGCCACTCCGTGGTCAACTCAGGCGGTCGGGCCGGTGGTCGGCTCGGCCGCGTGGGCGCCGCCTCGCGGGAGGTTGACCTTGTCGGCCGCGGCGCCGGCCACCGTGGAGACCTTGTCCTTGACCACCGGAGCGGCCGACTGCACCGGGCCGCTGTCGCGGACCCTCGTGGCCGCACTGGCGATCTGCTCGTAGCGCTGGCGTCCGGCGCGGGCGCCGAGGACGTAGCCGACGCCGATCCACAGGGCGATCTTGAGTAGCTTGAACATGGGGGTTCCCTTTCGAGGTGCTGTCCGGACGTCCGGGTCTCTTTGTGACCGTATCGCCTCAGGCGAGCGACCAGGCAATACCGTCGAGGATGTCCGACTCGGAGACGACCAACTCCCCGGCGCCGGTCCGTCCCAGGATCAGGTCGAGGATCAAGGCGCCGGCACCGATCACGTCGGCGCGGCCGGGATGCATGTAGCCGAGAGCCTTTCGCTGCTCGACGGTCATCGCCAGCAGTCGCTCGACCAGGGCGTGCACCTGCTCGGCGGAGAGCCGCTGCTGGTCGATCAGCTCGCGGTCGTACTCCTCGAGGCCGAGCACCCCGGCGGCCACGGTGGTGATCGTGCCGGCCACGCCCACGACGGTCCCCGCGTCGCCCGGGTCGACCGGACTGGCGTCGAGGGTCCGCTCGATGGCCTCGATCGCCGCCGACACCTCCGCGGCCGTCGGTGGGTCGGTGTGCAGGTGACGCTCGTGGATCCGGACCGAGCCGATGTTCATCGAGTGACCGGTCTCGGCGAAGATCAACTCGGTCGAGCCGCCTCCGACGTCGATCACGAGCACGGGTGCCTCCGGCTTGTCGTGAAGGTTCCGCACTGCGCCGTCGAAGGCGAGCCGCGCCTCCTCGTGGCCGGGGACCACCTCGGGGTCGATGCCCAGGCGGGCGCGTACGCCGTCGACGAAGACGTCACTGTTCCGGGCGTCCCGAGTCGCCGAGGTCGCACAGAATCGGACCTTATCGACGTCGTGCTCCCTGATCAGGGCCGCGAATTCGTCAATCGCGGCGAACGTCCGGTCGAGCGCCTCGTCGGCCAAGCGTCCCGTCCGGTCAACGCCCTGGCCGAGACGGACCATGCGTGCCTCGCGGACGAGCACCTCGGGGAGCTCGGCGATCATCATCTTGATCGTGTTCGTGCCGCAGTCGATCGCAGCGACCCTGGTCATGTGTGCTCCTTTGCTCCACTGGAGATTGTCCTACCAACCGCTTCCGTCGTGCACACGGGCTACCGTGGATGCCATGACAATCATCTCGGGAGCCGGGGCAACCACCCTCGCAGCGATCGGGGCGCTCCACGTCGCGTGGGGTGCTGGCACGCCTTGGCCGATGGCGACCCGCCGTGAGCTCGCCGATGCCGTGATCGGGAACGAGGACGACATGCCACCCCCCGCCGCCTGCTACGCCGTGGGGGCGGGCCTCTTGGCCAGCGCCGCCCTGGTCATCGGGGTCGGTGGCGGCTCCACGTTTCCCCAGGCCGCCCGATGGACACTGGTTGCCGGTCTTGCGACCCGAGCCGCCGCCGGGGGCGAGGTCTTCCTGGTCGCCGCCAATGGACCGGACGCCTCGGAACGGTTCCGGCACCTGGACACGATGGTCTACCGGCCGCTGTGCCTGGCCCTGGCCGGAGCGGCGGCGACCTCCGCACTCACTTCGCGCCGCCGCTGAGTCTCGGGCCGGGGCCCTTGGCCCTCTGCCGACGGGCGCTCCCGCGGCGTGTCCTGCCTACGCGGGGGTGTCGGGGCCGACGCAGGGCCCGGAGGCCCACCACTCGCCGAGCTCGTCGAGCACCTCGTCACCGAGCGGATTCACCCCGCGCCCCTGGGCCAGGGACTGGCCGGCCAGGACGTGGAGGCACTTGACCCGGTTCGGCATGCCTCCGGCGGAGATCCCCTCGATCTCGGGCACGCTGCCGAGCTCGGCCCGGGCGGCGAGGTAGACGTCGTGGGCCGCTGCGTACCTCTGTG
>JAKDNC010000705.1 GCA_030452025.1 Nocardioides sp.
CTGGACGCCCCCGGAGTCCGTGAGGACGACGTGGGCCAGGCTCAGCGCGCGCGTGAACTGTGCGTACGGAAGGGGCTCGATCAGGAGCACGTTCTCCAGGTCCTCCACGGCAGGGCGAATCGAAGCGCGCACCTTGGGATTCTTGTGGATCGGGAAGACCACCGTGACGTCCGGGTACTTGCGCGCCAGATCGGCGACGGCATTGCCAATGTCCTCCATGGCGGAGCCGAGATTCTCACGGCGGTGTGCGGTCACCAGCAGGATGCGGCCGGCTCCCTCCGTGGACGTCTTATGCTGCAATTCCTCCAGGCGAGGATCGTCGAAGGTGACATCGAGGTTCGCGGTCGCGAAAAGCAGAGTGTCGATCACGCTGTTGCCGGTGATCACGATGTCGTTCTCGCTGATGTCCTCACGCGTGAGGTTCGCCTTGCTGGTCGACGTCGGCGCGAGGTGGAGCGCGGCGATCTGGCTGGTGAGCTTGCGGTTCGCCTCTTCAGGGAACGGCGAGTTGATGTCACCGGAACGCAGGCCGGCCTCCAGGTGGAGCACCGGGATCTGGCGATTGAACGAAGCAACGGCTGCGCCCATGACGGTGGAGGTATCGCCCTGCACGATCACCGCATCTGGCATCTCTTCCTCGAGAATCGCGTCGACGCCGTTGATCACTTTGGCGACGATGCCGTTGAGGCTCTGGCCCGCTGCCATGATGTTCAGATCGTGGTCGGGGA
The DNA here is from genome assembly GCA_030452025.1 of Nocardioides sp. Taxonomy (GTDB): domain Bacteria; phylum Actinomycetota; class Actinomycetes; order Propionibacteriales; family Nocardioidaceae; genus Nocardioides. Next base: position 729 of record JAKDNC010000705.1, read on the forward strand.
CGATGTTGAACATCGTGTTGACCTGATCGAGCATCTCGCGATGCTGACCAGTGACCACGATGACGTTCTCGAGCTCGGCGTCCTGCTCGATGGCCTTGACGATCGGAGCGACCTTGATCGCCTCGGGCCTAGTGCCATAGATGGTCATGATGCGAAGTGCCACGATGTTCCCTTCGGTGGTGTGCGGTGCTGAGTGGGTCAGTCGTTCTTGCGTGACGTGTGGGCGGCGCCGGGGAAGCTTCTGGCTTCCGAATCCTGGCTGAAGATCTTCATGAACGGGTCGGGCTCGAGCTCGGGGGCAAAACGGTCGCGTCTGGCCTGCGCAGTGACGCCCGTTTCCCTCTTCGGCACAACCGGCAGCAGCTCCGCTTCGCGCCGTTGTTCTTGGCCCGCTTCCATGGCGTCGCGGAGGAGACCCGCGGCCTTCTCCTCATTGCCCTGTGCAAGGTTGTGAGCGAACCATCGATACTGCCTGGCCACCTCGACGGCGTCACCCTCGAGCACGACCTGGCCCCGTTCCATCCAGATCGCGCGCGAGCACATGTTCTCGATGGTCTGCGCGGCATGGTTGACCAGGAAGACCGTTCCTGCCTTTTCCAGCATGCCGTCCATTGCCCGCTTGGACCTCTCGGCGAACGTCGCGTCACCGGTGGCGAGGGCTTCGTCGATCATGAGGATCGAGGGGTCGGCCGCGAGAGAGATGGCGAACTTCAGGCGGGACCCCATTCCGGAGGAGTAGGTGCGCATCGGCAGATCGATCGCGTCACCTAGAGCTGAAAGCTCCACGACCTCGTCGAAGATGTCGTCGGCCTTCTGGGGGGACAGCCCCATGGCGAGCGCGCCGAGCTTGACGTTCTCCGCCCCGGTGAGGTCGGGGATCAGTGCCGCGTTTACGCCCAGGAGCATCGGGCTCGCACTGGTCATCACGGTGCCGGAGCTCGGTGGTTCCAGACCCGCCAATACCCGCAGGAGTGTCGACTTCCCTGAGCCGTTCCGCCCGATGATGCCGATGAACTCTCCTGAACGTGCGGTGAAGGACACTCCGCGCAGGGCGGCGACAGAGACGAGTTGCTTGCGGCGAAGCTTGCCAATCAAGCTGGTGCGTCGTGCGCGGTCCGTGCGGACCACCTTGTATCGCACCCGCACGTTGTGTGCGACCACCGTCAGGGGAGATTCCGTCGGTGCGATCCACCGTTCTGTCTCAGCGCTGCTCGGCACCGTAGGTCTCCTCTCCCCGCCAGAAGAACACCAGCCCGAAGAGCGTGAGCCCTACAGCCCATGCCCCCAGGATCATCCAGTGCTCCGGTGCCGGAATCGTTCCGTCCATGAGCACCTCTCGGTACATCACCAGCATGTGGTAGATCGGATTGACCTGGATGAGCGACGCGATCAGCGGGTTGCTGTCCACAAAGCGTTCGATCGGGAAGATCACGCCTGATCCGTACATGAACA
>JAKDNC010000706.1 GCA_030452025.1 Nocardioides sp.
CGGATTCAAACTCGCCGAGCAGGGAGTCGAGGTCGGTGCGCCAGGCCTGCGCCGGCGGGTCCGGCTGGACTTGACTCTCGGCGTCACGCACCGAGACAAGCAGCGCCACCGCGTGCTTGCAGTCGAGCCCCACCGGGCAGCTGCAGTCGCCCGTCACCCGGGGCGTCGAGGCTGTGGGCTCGATGAACACGGTCACGGAGTACGGCATGGCCCGGTTGCCGGCCACGCTTCCCACGATCTCGACCGCGTTGTCGAGCTCGTTGATCTCGAAGCCCACGACCATGCCCTGTCTTGCGTAGCTGCGGCCACGGGAGAGGCTGCCGGAGTCGAACGCCCTGGACAGCGCCGTGTCGGTGATCGCGAGCAACATCTGGCGCAACGTGTGACTCCACTTCCCGGATCTCGGCGTTGTTGGTGGGTCAATAGTACGGCCCGCACGCTGCCATCCGTCGCTGTCGCTGCAGGGCGACAGGCGATGGGAAGAGAGTGACCAAGTCACTCAGATTCGCTTGATCCTGCGATACTGCCCGACGGTATGGAGCGGACACACAGCACGCAGGAGGCATGGTGACTCCCGACACGGGCGACCGGGAGACCCAGTGGGAGGAGCGCTTGGCGATCCCCGTGCTGGTGGCCGCGCTTGCGTCGATCCCCGCGGTCTTCCTCACCCTGCTGGAGGAGCCGTATTCGACCGCAGGCACGTGGGTGAACTGGGCGACAGGCGCAGTGCTGGTGGCCGAGACCGTGGTCCTGTTCGCGGTCTCCGAGGATCGATTCGACTGGGTCCGTCGGCATCTGTGGCTGGTGTTGCTCACCGTGGTCGTGGTCATCGCGGTGGTCTTCGCCATCGGGCCGGTCCAGCTCTTCCGCTTGTTCCGTGTGGTCGGTGCCCTGCGGCTGGTCCGGGCCGGCCGCATCCTCAGGGCCGGCCGCGAGCTCCAGGAGCGAGCGGGCCTGACCGGCTGGTGGGCCAGACTTCCCGGCATCATCGCCTCACTGCTGGTCGCCGTGTTCGTGACCGTGATCCTCGCCGATCCGACCTCGCGCAGCCGGCACCTGATCGACCGGGCGCTGGGCGCCGGGTGGGCAACGACCCTGGTCATCATCGCCGGCCTGCTGCTCGCTGCGGCGACGTTCGTGATCGTGCGCAACCGTGGGAAGGACGAGGAGCGACCGGAGCGGTGAAGCCGCGCCTGCTCACTCGGCGTTCGGACAGTGGCCTTCAGGCAAGGATGTAGCGGAAACAGCAACCCCTGTCATCTCCAGCTGACACACTCCCAGGTGTGTCCCAGCCTGACGATCTGCCGACCGGCCTCCACGAATCCCTCATCACTGCCAGCCTTGACGTGGCCTTGGCCGCCGAGACCGTCCGCGAGGCCGAGCTCGGCGCCGTAGACGAGGCTGACCAACCTCATGTCCTCGGCAGATTCATCGGGCTGGCCGTGCAGCAACGCCTCGCGGCGATCAAGGACCCCGTTGCCCGCCTGGCTGCGGCCAACGAAGTCCTGCGTGCAGTCGAGTCCCCGCCCGCCTCGATCGAGGGCCCTGTCAAGCAGCTCCTCGCGGTGCGTCCCAAGCCCGGACCGGGACAGGTCAATCGCCTGGCGCAGCGCCCCAAGACGCCATTGAATGATGCTGCACTCTTGACCAACGCACACGGAGAGCCGTCGCTCGCCCATGAACTGCGGTCAGAGCTCGACTCCGCGGACAGCATTGACCTGCTGTGCGCGTTCGTGATGTGGCACGGCCTGCGACTGATCGAGAAGGAACTGACGGTCGCCCGCGATGCAGGCATTCCCATCCGGGTAGTCACCACCACCTACATCGGTGGGACGGAGCGCCGCGCACTGGACCGTCTCATCCACGACTTCGGCGCCGAGGGCAAGGTGCAGTACGACGCGAAGCGCACCAGGCTCCACGCCAAGGCATGGCTGTTCGGCCGGAACACCGGCTTTGACACGGCGTACGTCGGGTCCTCGAACCTCACGACTTCGGCGCTCCTCGAAGGGGTGGAGTGGAACGTTCGGCTCAGCGCAGGCGCGACACCAAGCCTGATGGACAAGTTCCGCGCGACCTTCGAGACCTACTGGAACAGTCCTGAGTTCGAGGAGTATGACCCGGAGCGCGACCGGGACCGGCTCGATGATGCGCTGTTGGAGGCCAAGGGTGTCAAGGCTTCC
>JAKDNC010000707.1 GCA_030452025.1 Nocardioides sp.
CGCGGCGCACCTGCGCCGCGATCTGGTCGGCCAATCCCTGCGGACTGGCGGGATCAATCCTGAACAACATGTTTGCATCGTACTAGAACAAGCAATCTTGTCAGCGCCTCGCGCACGCGACATCGGCACTCCAGGCCGGGCGAGCACGGGCGGTCGCGCACTCGACGCCGCGTCCCCGGGAGCTCCTGGCTCGGACCCGGCGCGCTCGGCGTCGGAGCCCTGCTGGCCACGGCAGTGCGCAGAGAATCTGGAGTCTCTAGCAAAATTGTGGTGGACTTGTCCAACACGCGCGATCCCATACATCGGGACTTGAGTTGTTGGAGGGCTGATGACCGTTGACGTGGGAGCACTGCTGCAGGAACTGGACATCCGGATAGCCGAGGGGTCATCGGTATCCACATGGCTCCTGCGCGCCCCAGATGGCTCCGCGTTCGAGATCGAGCCCGGCACACCCGCAGCTCGACTCACAGCGCACGGTGTACGGCGCGACAGCGTCAGCCAGAGGAGGGAGCGTCCCCGGGTGCTCCACATCGGGGTATCCGCGACCACCGGGGTGGTTGAGCGCGCCACGGCCGGGGAGATCGATATCCTCACTGCCGAACCGATCCAGCTCATCCATGCAGGACGCCGCTATGCAGCGGCACCGGAACTCCCGCAACGACGCCCACCCCGCCACAGGGGCACTCCCGCATGGATTCGTTGGGCGCTGGAGCGATACCTGCTGCTCACTGCCGAGCCCACCAGACAGCCTGTGATTGCCGAGACGCTGAGAACCACGCAGCAGTCCGTCTCCCGCGCCGCACAAGCCCTGGGAGGGCTCGTCGCCGATGAGGGCGCAGGACTGTGCGCCCAGGACCGCGCTCGCCTGCTCTCGCACTGGCGCCACGAATACCCAGGGCCCGGTGGGCAGGAGTTCGGCTGGTACGGGCTGGACCCGGTCACAGATCTCGTCGACCGTGCCGTGGAGGTCGCCCGTCTGCTGGACGTCGAGAATCTTGTGAGCGGTGATGTCGCCGCAGATCAGATCGCCCCCTGGAAGCTGCCGGCGCGCGGACGGATCTACATCTCCGGCCCCGTCGACCTCGCCGACGACGGCTTCGTGCCTGCTCCTCTGGAGGAGGCGAATCTCGTCACCTGCATTCCTCGTGATCCCACTCTCTGGAGGCTCTCGCACTCGGTGTCGACCACTGCAGGCACAACTGACCTGGCGGTCGCGGACGCTGCGATCGTCTATTGGGATCTGCTCATGAGTGGTGATCAGGACAGCGAAGAAGCAGCACTGCAGATCTCGCAGCTACTTCTTGGGGGTCGCTGATGGTCGAACACGAGATATCGTCGCGCCACCTCCGCATCATCGCCTCGAGCAAGGCCGACGAGCTCGGCTACCTCGGGCAGCAGGCCGTCTCCGACGCAGTGCCTCCCGGTGAGGACTACCGCATCATCGGCGGCCACATGGTCCGGCTCCTGCTCGAGCTGCATCCCACGCCGAGCACCACGCCGCGGTCGACTCTGGATGCTGACACTGCCATCGGCGACCTGGAGGTGGTCGGACCGCTCTCCGACGCTCTCCAGGCACAGGGGTTCACCAAGAAGGGCGGCAATGTCTTCACCCTCGAGATCGACGACGACAGCACGACGGAGATCAACGTGCTGCTGCCGCGGCTCGACCACGCCTCAGGGCTTCGCCCTCTCATGGTCGAGGGAGTCGGACAGGTCGACTCCTTGCCCGAACTCTCCTGGGTGATGCAGAACGAGCCGATCGTTCTGGACGTGACCACAGTTCTCCGCGACGGCCGCAGCATCGAATACCGCACAAGGATCCCGGGAGTCGAGGCTGCTGTCGTCCTGAAGGCTCATGCGTGGAAGGCGCGAAGGATGGCCACGGAAAAGGATCTGGCAGACCTGGCCACGCTGTTCGAGATCAGGCATTTCCACGCTGACGTGCCGTGGCAACTGGATGAACCGAAGCTGATCGGATTCCGCAAGGACACCGCCCGAATTCTCCACGACCTCGCGACATCCATCCCGCGACGGAGCACTGCCTACAAGGTCCCGAAAGATCTGGATCGCACACGACTCGCCGCACTGGTTCAGCGACACGTGTCCGTGCCGAAGTAGGAACTCCCTCAGGAATCCACCAGCGTGACCTCGAAGGAGTAGCGCGAGGCGCGGTAGAC
>JAKDNC010000053.1 GCA_030452025.1 Nocardioides sp.
GGACTATGTGGTCGCCAACTACGAGGGCTACCTCTCGTTGGTCCGCGGTGCGGCCGGCGGCTCGGCAGCGCTGCGCGAGATCTACGACGAGGCCCGCTTCGTGCTGACCGACCGGATCTTCACCGAGGACCACGTCGGGGTCTTCCTGGTCGACACCCCGGCGGAGCGGATGGTCGTCCGGGCCTGGTCGGCGATGGCTGAAGACCTGGCGTTGAGCTGGGCGCGGGACCCCACCGGGGTCAGCCGCGACCAGGTCCTGGTGGCTCTGGTGGGCTCGTTGCCAAGTCTCGTGGGCCTGCTCAACGACGACTGAGCGTTCTCAGGGCGTTGCCTGGGTCGGCTCCGTCCCATCGAGAATGCGCGCAACCCGGGCGGCCTCGTCGAGCTCGAGCTCGAGGAACACGGACCACGCATCGAGCCAGGCGGATCGTGCGTTGTCGCCGTCGCCGGTCTGGAGACGGCCGTGGCCGATGCCTTCCAGGGCGCGGGCCTCTTCGTATCGGTCGCCGGACTCACGGGCCATCGTGAGCGCCGACTCGTGCGCCTCCAGTGCCCGGTCGGGGTGTCCGCTCGTCCGCAGGGTGACGCCGAGTCCGTTCAGGCTCTCCGTCTCGATGCCGGTGGCACCCACGGCGCGGGCCTCCTCGAGCGACTCCTCGAGGCTGGCGGTCGAGTCCGCGACGAGACCCAGCCCCAGCTGCGCCTGGCCGAGGTTTCCCCGGGCGCGGGCCGAGCCCCCGATGTCCCCGATCTCGACGAAGATGCCCAAGGCACACTCGAACTCGCGCCGTGCGAGGTCGTGGTCGCCGCGCTGGAGCCAGACGCAGCCCAGGTTGTTGTGCAGCGTCGCCTCGCCCTTGCGGTAGGACAGCTCGACCGCGATCGGCACCGCGAGGCGGTAGTGCTCGATCGCCTCGTCGTAGTTCCCCAGGCGTTCGTGCAGGTTGCCGAGGTTGTTCAGGGTGCCGGCCTCCCCGTTCCGGTCGTTGGCCTCGCGAGCCAGGGAGAGAGATGCCCTGAAGTGGTCCATGCCCGCGCGGTGCTGCCCCACTCGCATGCTGGCGGTCCCGAGATCGCGCAGGGTAGCCCCTTCCGATGCTTGGTCCCCGAGCCGCCGGTCGACGGCAAGGGAGTGGGCGAGGACCGTCAATGCATCGCGGTGGCGTCCACCCTGGTCGAGATGTGGCCGGAGGACACTCACCAGGTCCCTGGCCAGGCGGGGCAGGTCGCGCTGTTCAGCACAGGCGGTCAGCGCCATCAGGTTGGCCCATTCACGGTCCAGCCAGGCCTGGGCGTCAGCGGGGCCGGGGAATGCCGCCGACGCGGCCGACGCAGCCGGCGTGTCCGCGTTGCTCTCCGGCGGGTGCAGGACATTGACAGCGTGGGTGCCCAGGCCCACGAGATGGTCGACGAGCCGGGTGATCGCTGCGCGACCATCGTTCTCGGGCACCTCCTCCACGGCCAGCTCCTGCGCGTGTTGGCGAAGCAGGTCGTGCATGCCGTAGCGCGGCCCCGGTGTCGTGCTGACCAGGTGTGCTTGGGCCAGGGTGCCAAGGCGGGCACGAGCCTGGGTGACCCCGCATCCGAACAGCGCCGCCGCGGCCGCCAGACCCAGGTCCTGCACCGGAGGTACGCCGAGCAGCCGGAACGCCTCGGAAGCCTTGGGCGGCAGTCGATGCTCGGACCAGGAGAAGACGCGTCGTAGCGAGGACTCCTCGTCGCCGATCTCGAACCGGTCCAGGTCGCCACGCCCTGTCAGGTCGTGCACCAGGCCCTCCACGCCACGTGGGGACAGCCCCCGGGCCTGGGCAGCGACCACCCGCAACGCGAGAGGAAGCCCTCCGCACGGTTCGGCGAGGTCACGGATCGCCGCGGTCGATGCATGCTCGGGGAGTTGGGCGTGCAACAGGTCGAGGGCCGCCCCGACAGGGAGTGGGGCCAGCGTGAGCTGGTCTGCACCCGGACGCACGTGCAGGCCGGTCAACGCAGCGCGACTCGTGACCAGGGCCAGGCAGCCAGTCCCGCCCGGCAGCAAGGGGCGCACCTGGTCGACGTCGAAGGCGTTGTCGAGGACTACCAGGATCTGCTTTCCTGCCGTCAGGCTCCGGAACCGGGCGGCGCGTTCGTCGCAGCCTGGTGGGAGCTCGCCCTCCGGGACGCCCAGACTTCGCAGGAATGCGGCCAGCGCCTCGCGAGGTGGCACCGGCTCATCGACGGAGTAGCCGCGGAGGTCGCGGTAGAGGCATCCGTCGGGGAAGCGGTCGCCGACCCGGTGGCCCCAGCGCAGGGCGAGGGCGGTCTTGCCCACACCGGCGGGTCCCGAGATCAGCGAGACCGGGACGGGTGTGTCGTGGCGGAGGGTGTCGTCGAGGGACTCGAGTGCTTCGGCCCGGCCGGTGAAGCCGGTCGGTTCCGCCGGTAGCTCCCGCGGCACGGGGAGAGCTGGGACACGACTCGTGTCGGAGGGACTCGTGGCCCGTCGGGTCCGTTGCGCGCAGTCACGCGCGGTGGCCAGGCGGCGCTGCTCGCGCGGGGGTAGGTCGAGGGCCTGCAACAGTTCGTCGAGAACGTCGGCCGGCGGGACCGTCGCGCCGGCCAGGTACGCGTAGAGGGTGCTCTGCGAGACGCCGATCCGGCTGGCGAGCGCGCTCACCTTCGAGGGGCCGCGCGGTCCTTGGCGGACCCAGCGCTTCAGCTCGCGCCCGAGGTCGGCCGTGTTGGTCCCGATCCCAGATTCCACGTTTTCCAACTTTTCCAGAGTAGGCGCCATGGACTCTGGCTTCATGATGCGCTAACCGCCGTGGGGCGACAACCGCGTCTCACGGACTGCGTCCTTACTCGGAAGGAACTTCGTGCACACCACACTCACCTCTGCCCTGCGCAGGCCTGTGGCGCCCGGTTTCGCGCTACTCGCCGTCTTCATCGGCATGCTCGCCGCGTTGGCACCGCCCGCCAACGCGAGCTCGGCCCAGGCGGGCAACCACTACTACGTCCTCATTCCAGGCTCCTGTGACAGCGCCGGGCAGGCCTACGACGACGTGATCCGGAATCAGATCGAACCGCAGGGCAGCATCGCCCTGAAGGTGCACTACGTTGCCAGCGCACCTCCTCTGCCGTGCAGCAACGTCGGCTACCAGGAAAGTGTCAACCAGGGCCACGCTGAGGCCGCGAGGGTCATCGAGGAGGCCCACCGCAACGATCCGTCCGGTCACTTCACCGTGGTCGGCTACTCCCAGGGCGCCCAGGTCGCCAACCTGTTGCTCGAGCAGATCGCCGACGGCAAGTCCAGCGTGCCCAAGGGGCAGGTCGACGCCAAGATCTACGCCGACCCGATGCAGCCCGGGACAGGCATCGGCGCTCGATTCCCCAAGGGCATGGCGATCCCCTACGGCGGCTACGTCGCTCCGGGACAGGGGCGCACCGACTTCAACGGGATTCCGTTCCTGCGCTATTGCATCGAGACCGACGGCGTGTGCGACACCCGTGACATCCTCCAGGCGCCGGGCGGCTATGCGGCCCAGCATGGCTGCTACGGGTACGGCGTCTTCGCCACCATCACCGACGGCGTCTTCAGCAACCAGAGCCACTTCTGGCCGCGCATCAACTGTTGGGGACGGTGATCTGAGCGGAAGCTCCTCCCCGGTCGTCACCCGACCTCGACCCGGGTGGGTGCGGCCGGGGCGTTGCGAGCAGACCCGTCGGTCGGGTTGGTCACCTGGGAGAGGGGAACCTCAGGGTCAGGCGCGTGTCACCGGGGCGGCTCACCAGCGCGACCGTGCCGCCGTGGGCCTCGATGATCGCCTTCACCAGGGAGAGCCCCAGCCCGGCTCCGCTCGCCTCGTTGCCCACGTCGTCGCGGGAGCGCGCGACATCCCCCCGGACGAAGCGCTCGAACGCTGACCCGACCAACTCCGGCGGGAACCCGGGGCCGTCGTCGCTGATGGTCACCTCCCCCGGGCGGGCACGGGCGGTGATCGTGCTGCCGGCGGGGGTGTGCTTCCGGGCGTTGGTGAGCAGGTTCGTGACCACCTGGTGCAGTCGCTGTTCGTCGCCGAGGACTTCCGAGTCGCTGCTCTCGGGCAGGTCCAGTCGCCAGTGATGGTCGGGGGAGAGGACCCGGGCATCGGCGACCGCCTCGAGCAGCAGTCGGGTCAGGTCCACCGGAGCCGACTCGAGGGGGCGGCCGGAGTCAAGGCGGCCGGAGTCAAGGCGCGCGGAGTCAAGGCGCGCCAGCAGCAGCAGGTCCTCGACCACGGTGGTCATCCTGCCGGACTCCGCCTCCACCTTGTCCAGGGCGACGAGCACGGCGGCCGCATCGCCGGGTCGCCGCCGCGCCAGTTCGGCGTACCCCTTGATCGTGGCCAGCGGGGTGCGCAGTTCGTGGGAGGCGTCGCCGACGAACTGCCTGACCTGCTGCTCACTGCGGTGCCGGGCCTCGAGGCTGGACTCGACGTGCGCGAGCAGGGTGTTCAACGCAGCGCCGACGCGGCCGACCTCGGTGTGCTCGTCGGTGAGGTGGTCCGGGACGCGGTCGGTCAGCTCGATCACCCCGGATGCGAGCGGTTGCTCGGCGACCCGGTGGGCGGTCTCGGCGACGTCGTGCAGTGGCCGCAGCTGGCGGCGTACGACGACGAACCCGGCGCCGCCGGCGGTGAGCACTGCGAGCAGCCCGAGCAGGAGCTCCCAGCGCACCAGGGACGCGACCGCGTTGTCGACGTCGCCGGTCGGCAGGCCGGTGACCAGGGTGGCGCTGCCCGCATCGACGGCGGTCACGCGGTAGCTGCCCTCGCCGGGCAGATCGGTCGCGTGGACGTCGCCGTCGGTGGGCAGACCGGCAAGCTCCTTGAGTGCGGCGGAGGACAAGCGGCGGCTGTTGAAGGGGGTGTCGGTCAGGACCTCGCCGAGCGGGTCGCCCCGGGAAGTCTCGGCCGGGATGACGGCGATCAGGGTGCCTGGCCCCTGGTTGCGCACGTCGAACCTGGTCGGCGCATCGGGGAGGCGCCCAGGCAGCCCGGGCGGGGAATCGGATCCGGTCGAGGAGTCGCCGACCCGCCGCAGGGAGGACTGGACGTCGGCGTCGAGCTGGTCTGTCAGGTGGGCACGCATCGCGAGCGTCGTGGCGAATCCGATCAGCAGCGCGACCAGCGCGACCAGCGTCACCGTGGTGATCACGAGGCGCGAGGTGAGGGAGGCCCAGTGTCCTTTGATCGGGCGTGGGCTCATGGCTTCAACACGTAGCCGGCCCCACGCATGGTGTGGATCATCGGATCCTGTCCCGCGTCGATCTTCTTGCGTAGGTAGGAGATGTAGATCTCGACGACGTTGGCCTGGCCGCCGAAGTCGTAGCTCCAGACCCGGTCGAGGATCTGGGCCTTGCTCAGGACCCGGCGCGGATTGCGCATCAGGAAGCGGAGCAGTTCGAACTCGGTGGCGGTCAGGTTGATCGACTCGCCGTCCCGGAACACCTCGTGGCTGTCCTCGTCGAGGGTGAGGTCCCCGACGGTCAGGACGTTGGCCAGCTGGGCGTTGGCCGCTCCGGACCGGCGCATCAGGGCACGCAAACGTGCCACGACCTCCTCGAGGGAGAAGGGCTTGGTGACGTAGTCGTCGCCCCCCGCGGTGAGTCCGGCGATCCGGTCCCCGACCGCATCGCGGGCGGTGAGGAAGAGGACCGGCGTACGAGGTGTTGTCGAGCGCATCCGCCGCAGCACCTCGAGGCCGTCGAAGTCGGGCAGCATCATGTCGAGGACCACCGCGTCTGGACGGAACTCGCGGGCCGCTGCCACGGCTTTGCTGCCGGTGTGCGCCTGGCGGATCTCGAAACCCTCATAGCGCAGCGTCATGGCGAGCAGTTCGGCGATGTTGACCTCGTCGTCGACGACGAGGACGCGCAGCGGTGATCCGTCAGGCCTGGTCAACTCCATGGTGCCCACTCTCGCCCGCCCGGGTGAGCAGGATCTGTGAGATTCCTGTGAACCTCCTGTGAGTGCCGAGTCGGCACGAACTGACACTCCAGGGCGTCGAGTCAGCACGAACTGACACACGTCCTGTCAGTTCGCGCCGACTCGGGTCGCATTTTGGTCAACTCGTGCCGAGTCGACGGGGTTGCTGGGGGGCTCCTCCGCGAAGGGCCGAGCGGCGACCGCTTCTTGCCCGTGGGGGACAATGGCCCGCGTTGTGTCTACCTCCCTGAAGATCTCCTACCCCGACCTGCCCGTCAGCGACCGTCGTGACGACATCGCTGCGGCGATCCGTGATCACCAGGTGGTGATCGTGGCCGGTGAGACGGGGTCGGGAAAGACCACGCAGCTGCCGAAGATCTGCCTCGAGCTCGGCCGCGGGGCCGGGGGCCGCGGGGGAAAGCTGATCGGGCACACCCAGCCCCGGCGGATCGCGGCCCGCTCGGTCGCCGAACGCATCGCCTCCGAGCTCGAGACCGACCTCGGTGATGTCGTGGGCTACCAGGTGCGGTTCACCGACCGGACCTCGGCCACGTCGCGGGTCAAGCTGATGACCGACGGCATTCTGCTCGCCGAGCTGCAGCGCGACCGGATGCTACGGAAGTACGACACCCTGATCATCGACGAGGCCCACGAGCGGAGCCTCAACATCGACTTCATCCTCGGCTATCTCAAGCAACTCCTGCCCAAGCGTCCGGACCTGAAGCTGATCATCACCTCAGCGACCATCGACCCGGAGCGTTTCGCAGCCCACTTCTCCGAGGCAGCCACAGCGGAGGGGCCCGGGGATGCGCGGGGAGCGGAGAGCCCTGTGCGTGCGCCCATCATCGAAGTCTCGGGTCGCACCTATCCGGTCGAGGTCCGCTACCGCCCGCTGATCGAGACCTCGGAAGACGATGAGGAAGGCGAGGTCGTCACCCGCGACCAGACCGAGGCGATCGTCGATGCCGTCCGCGAGCTCTCCGGCGAGGGGCCCGGCGACATCCTGGTCTTCCTCCCCGGGGAGCGGGAGATCCGCGACACCGCCGACGTGCTCAATGATCTGAACCTGCGCGACAGGCTGGACGTCGTACCCCTCTATTCACGCCTCTCCTCGGCCGAGCAGCACAAGGTCTTCGAGAAGCCTCGCCAGGGCAGGGGGCGTCGTGTGGTGCTGGCCACCAACGTCGCCGAGACCTCGCTGACCGTCCCGGGCATCCGGTACGTCGTGGACGCCGGGTTCGCCCGCATCTCGCGCTACTCGGCGCGGACCAAGGTGCAGCGGTTGCCGATCGAGGCGATCAGCCAGGCCTCGGCCAACCAGCGCTCCGGGCGATGTGGACGTGTCGAGGCCGGGGTCGCGATCCGCCTCTACTCCGAGGAGGACTTCCTCGCCCGCCCGGAGTTCACCGAGCCGGAGATCCTGCGCACCAACCTGGCCTCGGTCATCCTCCAGATGGCGTCCCTCGGGCTGGGCGACATGGGCCGCTTCCCCTTCGTCGAGCCGCCGGACAAACGCAACGTCACCGCCGGCGCCCAGTTGCTCGAAGAGCTCGGCGCAGTCGCCGGGGCCCAGGCCAGACTCACGAAGCTCGGCGGGCGCCTGGCTCGGCTCCCGATCGATCCCCGACTGGGCCGGATGGTCCTCGAGGCGGACCGTCTGGGCTGCGTGCGCGAGGTGATCGTGATCGCGGCCGCGCTCTCCCTGCAGGACCCCCGTGAACGGCCGGCCGAGCTGCAGGCCCAGGCGGACCAGCAGCACGCCCGGTTCAAGGACGAGTCCTCAGACTTCATCAGCTGGCTCAACCTGTGGCGCTACCTCAAGGAACAGCAGCGCGAGCTCTCCTCGAGCGCGTTTCGCCGGATGTGCAAGCGGGAGTTCCTCAACTACCTCCGCGTCCGCGAGTGGCAGGACTTCGAGTCCCAGCTTCGTCAGGTCTGCAAGGAGATGAAGGTCCAGCTCGGCTCACCTGCTGACCAGCCGGATGCCGACGGCATCCACCAGGCACTGCTCTCCGGCCTGCTGTCCCACATCGGGATGCTCGAGGAGCGCGACAAGCCCAAGCCGGGGGAGCGACGCAAGGGACCGCGCGAATACCTCGGCGCGCGCGGAGCGAAGTTCGCGATCTTCCCCGGGTCGGGGCTGAAAGGGAAGAACCCACAGTTCGTGATGGCCGGCGAGCTCGTCGAGACCAGCCGCCTCTGGGCCCGACAGAATGCAGCCATCAAACCCGAGTGGGCCGAACGCCTCGGCTCCCACCTGGTCAAGCGCACCTGGTCCGAGCCGCACTGGTCGAAGAAGCGCGCGGCTGTCATGGCCTACGAGCGCGTGACGTTGTACGGCGTACCGCTGGTTGCGGATCGTCTCGTGTCCTACGGCAAGGTCGACCGTGAGCTGAGCCGTGAGCTCTTCATCCGGCATGCGCTCGTATATGGCGAGTGGCCCGAGCTGGAGCGTGGACGGCACAAGTTCCATGCCAAGAACAAGCGGCTCCTCGAGGAGGCCGAGGAGCTCGAGCATCGCGCCCGCCGCCGCGACATCGTCGTCGACGAGCACACCCTCTTCGACTTCTACGACGCCCGCGTCGGCGCGGAGGTCGTCAGCGGCGCGCACTTCGACCAGTGGTGGAAGCAAGCGCGGCAGGAGGACGGCAACCTGCTCACCTTCGAGCCGTCGATGCTCACTCACGACACCGCCGACGAGGTCGCGGCCCATGACTACCCACAGGAGTGGCAGCAGCCCCCCGAGACCGGCGGGCTCACCTTCGCGCTGGGCTATCACTTCGAGCCGGGAGCCGTCGACGACGGCCTCACCATCGAGGTGCCCGTGGCGACCCTCAACCGGGTCGAGGCCGACCAGTTCTCGTGGAACGTGCCGGGCCTGCGCGAGGAGCTCGTCACGTCGCTGATCCGCAGCCTGCCGAAGAACCTCCGGGTCAGCTTCGTGCCGGCGCCGAACAAGGCGCGTGAGTTCCTTGCCGCGGTGCCGGCCGGGGACGAGCCGTTGCTCGATGCGCTGGAGCGCTGGCTGCGCTCGACGACCGGCGTCGTGGTGCACCGGTCCGCGTGGGACTGGACGAAGGTCCCCGAGCACCTGCGCCCGACCTTCCGTGTGGTCGACGAGCAGGGCCGCGAGCAGGCCAGCGGAAAGGACCTCGAAGCGCTCAAGGAGCCGCTGCGGCCCACATTCGCCGCTGCGATGGCCGAGGTCGCCGCCGACACCGGGATCACGGTCACCGGTGAGACGACCTGGACGTTCGGTGAGATCGAGCAGTCGTTCACGACGGTCCGCGCGGGACACGAGGTGCGCGGGTTTCCGGCCCTGGTCGACGAGGGGGCGACGGTCGGGCTGCAGGTCTTCGGCTCGGCCGACGAGCAGGAGTCGCGCCATCGACGCGGTGTGCTGCGGCTGCTGTTGCTCAACACTTCGTCTCCGGTCAAGCAAATCCTCGACTCGCTCGGCAACGCGGAGAAGCTGGCCCTGGCCGGGTCGCCGTACCCCACCGTCGCCGGGCTGCTCGAGGACTGCCGCGCGGCCGTGCTG
This sequence comes from Nocardioides sp., assembly GCA_030452025.1. Lineage (GTDB taxonomy): Bacteria > Actinomycetota > Actinomycetes > Propionibacteriales > Nocardioidaceae > Nocardioides. The sequence continues at coordinate 9,484 of JAKDNC010000053.1, forward strand.
CAGCAGGCGATCGACGTCCGCAAGCCGGTGCGCACCAAGGAGGAGTACGCCGCCCTCGAGACGGTCGCCGGGCAGGAGCTCGCGGGCCACGTGCGTGGGGTGATGCAGGACGTCTTCCGGGTGCTCGAGGCGTGGCGACGCGCGGACAAGGTGATCAGCGGCCGTGCCGACATGTTGACGTTGCCGGCACTGACCGACATGCGTGGACAGGTGGACCGGCTGGTGCACCGCGGCTTCGTGTCGGAGGCGGGGGTGGTGCACCTGCGTGAGATCCCGCGCTACCTGACTGCCGTCGGTGTGCGCCGCGAGCGGCTCGACGCTCAGGTCGGCAAGGACCGTGCGCTGATGGACCAGGTCGGGGACCTTCAGGAGTCCTGGCTGCACCGGGTCGCGGCCCTGGCCGACGGGCGACCGCCCGGGGAGGACCTGCGCAAGGTGCGCTGGATGCTGGAGGAGTATCGCGTCTCCCTGTGGGCTCAGCACCTCGGCACCGCCCAGTCGGTCAGCGACGCGAGGATCCGCAAGGCCCTCGGCTGACCTGTCGCAGAGCCACCCCAGCGACAGCTCAGGGTGTTCCGACGGCCAGCGTCGAGCGGATCTTCCTAGGCGGTGTGTGGTAATTCCGTTGTCTGCTGCGCAGACCCCGGTGGGCACCTGGACTTCGCTGTCGTCAGTCGCCGATGCTGCGCATCGACTAGCAGGTGACGTCGGCGAGTTGGGGCGCGACACGCCGACAAGTTGTCTTTCTTCTCACGAATCGCTTGCGTCACTGCTGCATCTGCAGCCACAATACTTTCCGGATCGGCAGGGTGCCGACCGGAGTTCGACTCGGGAGCGACCATGACCGGACGGCACGCGCGGCTGACCCCCGCCGCAATGCGCTGGGGACGCGCTGCCGTGCAGTGGGCGCGGGCGGCGGTTCGTCCGGGACGTCGCCGGGGAGTCGCCTTGGCCGTCATCGTTCTGGCCTGCGCTGTGGGAGTCGTGCCGTTGCTACGGCCATCGGCGGTGCCTGCCCGGGCCTCGAGCGCTGCCGGGTCGGAACCGCTCCGGGTGATGATCGAGGGTGACTCGATCACCCAGGGTTTCTCCGGCGACACGTCCTGGCGCTACTGGGTCTCCACCGAGTTCCGCCGCCAGCGCGTCGCGGTGAACTTCGTCGGTCCGCACCGTGGGACCTCGAAGGGTCCCAAGAACCGTTTCGGCGGCAGATACACCCACAAGTTCGACTCCGACCACGCCGCCCGCGCCGGCAGCACGCTGTTGAGCCCGACGCACCTGGGCACCATCGGGGCGCGCACCGAGCGATACGACCCTGACGTCATCGTTGTCCAGCTCGGCTTCAACGACCTCAACAAGGGCAAGAAGACTCCGGTACAGGTCGCCCGTGGCATGAACGCGTACGTCTCCGAGGTGCACCGGGTCGCGCCCGGCACGAAGGTCGTGATCGGCCAGATCATGCCGGCGCGCTACCGCAGCAAGGCACCCCGGCCGATGAACTACCGCGCCGTCAACTCCCGGTTGGCGCGTCTGGCCAAGCGGCAGCCACAGGTCACCATCGCCAAGACCGCCGTCGGCTGGAACTCCCTGCGCTGGACCACCGACGGCGTGCACCCCAACCCCACCGGCGAGACTGTGCTCGCCCAGCGGTTCACTGTTGCCCTCAAGCGGGCCGGAGTCCTGCACGCGCAGCCACAGCTGACCCGCAACCTGGCATGGCGACCTGCTTTCACCCAGCGCGAGCAGGGCGCCCGGGGCTCCTTCAGCCTCACCTGGCCGGGCCAGAGGGGCGAGTGGACGATCACTGGCTTCCGGGTGCGCTACCGGCCTCTCGGCCACCACGGCGGCAAGGCGGTCACCGCCTTCACGCGCCGGGAAGGGCTCACCGTCCGGAACCTTCCACCCGGCCCGTACGCCGTCGCCACCACGCCGATCCGCAAGTGGATGGTCGGCACTCCGCGGCACAGGACCCGCATCCGTGTCCGTGTGCCCGCCAACGCCGGTGGCAACTGGTCGTAACCTTGGACGGGTGAGCCAACGACCGCACCATCGTCCCCTCGTCCCGGGTGACCAGTTCTTCGACGAGCTGGTCGGTGGGATCGACCCCGCCCTCGTGTCCGAGGCCGCGGATCGCGCCGCCACGCTCCTCGTCCGCGGTGCCGGTGACAGTGACGACCAGGAGATCGCCGAACGCCTGCTCCACCTCGCCGACGACGAAGGCCTCGAGACCCTCGCCGCCCTCTGGGCCGGCGCCACGGCCGACTCCAGTTGCTCGGAGAGTTGCAGCACCTGTCGGGCGTCGGCGGCGCC
>JAKDNC010000708.1 GCA_030452025.1 Nocardioides sp.
GAGACCTGGCGCTGCGATGCCGCATCGGGGGCCACCCGATCCCGCCCACACCGACAGTGCTGGGCTTGGGAGCTGGCCGTGTCGACCGTTCCCCACTACGACCAGGTGTGTCTTCGGGTGACTCTGGTCGAGAGAGACATCGTCTGGATCTGTGGCACGACGGCTCACATCTGCTGAACAGCCTGGTGCGGGTGGTGCCGGGCTTCTTGACCGCTGAGCAGGGGGCCACGTTGGCGTGGCCGGTGGTCACGACGACGCTTGAGATGCAGTTGACTCCGGTCTTTGCTGACCTGGGCCGCATTCACTCTGGGTCACCGTCGATGCCGCTGGCCTGCGCTGCTGATGCGCTGATCGTGGTGTGCCGCGGGGACATGCCCTCGGTGCAGCACATGATGTGGCGGCTGGAGCACCTGGTGCCGACAATCGCTGAACGCAACGGCCATCCGCCGGCCATCATTCCGGTGGTGATCGCCGCGCGCCGTAACGGTGCCCGGGCAGCCAAGCAGATCGCCGAGCTGCTCGCCGAATCTGCGGTGGCACCCGCTCTGCGTGGCGTCGGCTGGCTGGCCTGGGACCCGGCGGGCGCGCATGCGCTGCAGGGGGGTGCCGATCCGTGGGCGAGGCCGCTGCGCACGTCCGTGTTGATGAAGTCAGCACGCGCGGTCATGAGCCTCCTGGCGACGGCGACCGGGCTCGATCACGGCGAGCCCCCTACTGTTCGCAAGCGAGCGCACCGCCGCGCCGGTGTAGACGAGGCACCTGGGACAGGCAGCCCACAGGTTGCGCTGGAGGAGACCTTGACCGACGAAGCAACCCTGGCCGCCGCCACTGGGGGTGTCGGTACGAGCGCGGATGCGGCCGCAGATTCGTCAGTCCCCTCCTTCGAGGGTCTGCGCCGCGGTTGGGGCAGCTCCGGCGAGAACGGGAGTCAGTGATGGACATCCGCGGCACCGATCACAGCCTCCTGCGCCGTCTGCAGCTTCAGGTCGGTAACCGCCTTGAGGAGCGGCTGAACGACCGGGCGCAGGGAGAGCGGCCAGCACTGACCGATGAGGACACGGAGGCGCTCAAAGCCCAACTGGCCCACGAGGTGGTGGCTGACTACGCCCGCGACTTGGCTGAGCGCGGAGTGGGCGCGTTGTCGTGGGAGGAGGAGCAAGATCTTGTTAGGGCGTTGACGAACCGCCTCTATGGTGCGGGTTCGTTGGCTGATCTGCTGCGTGATGAGTCGATCGAGGAGATCGATATCAACGGTTGGCAGAACGTCTTCGTCGACCGCAGTGACGGGGTCCGAGCACGGGTCGCGCCGGTCTATGAGTCCAATGAGGAGCTGATTGAGCACATCCAGACGTTGGCCGCTCACGAGGGCCTGTCAGGTCGCGCGTTTGACTCGGCCAATCCGCACGTGAACTTCCGATTGGGATCGGCGCGTGTGCAGGCGGTGATGGAGGTGACCACGGCCCCGGTGGTCTCGATCCGGCTCCATCACCGCCACATGCGCTACACCCTCAAGGACCTGGTCGCCGGTGGAACGATTGATGAGCCACTAGCCGACTTCCTCGCAGCGGCTGTGCGAGCCAAGCGCAACATCATCATCGGTGGCGAGACCAGCGCGGGAAAGACGGTGCTGTTGCGGGCGTTGGCGGCCGAGATTGAACCGGTGGAACGCCTGATCACCATCGAGCGGGCACTTGAGCTTGGTCTGGAGGACGACGAGGACGCTCATCCCGACATCGTCGCGATGGAGGAACGGCTTGCAAACGCCGAGGGTGAGGGCGCGGTGCCGATGCGTGAGCTGCTCATGGTCACTAAACGGATGCGACCGGACCGCGTGATCGTCGGCGAGGTGCTGGGCGATGAGATTCTGGTGATGCTCAACGCGATGATGAACGGCAACGACGGCTCGTTGTCCACGATCCACGCCAACTCTTCGGAGGGCATCGTGGAGAACATTGTCTCGTACGCGATCCAGGCTCCCGAGCGACTGCCGAGGGCCGCCGCGATCAGCATGGTCGCCAACGGTCTGGACTTCTTGGTCTTCGTCAAGCGGTTCCGTGGCGGTGGGGGGCAGCGTCGGGTGGTGCACTCGGTACGCGAGATCGTCGGCTATGACGGCGAGATTTTGAAGACCAACGAAATCTTCAAACCCGGCCCGACCGGGATGGCGACTCGCG
>JAKDNC010000709.1 GCA_030452025.1 Nocardioides sp.
CTCGTAGTGGGCTCCCCAGCCCGTGTGCTTGGGGATCCTGACCGAGGTGAGGATCTCGTCGTCGCCGATCGCCGTGGTCATGAAATCCTCGAAGAAGGCCGCGGCGGACACTGTGCGCTCCCCACCGGACCCGGTGATGACGAACTCCGCGTCGAGGGCCAGCGCGGGAGCACCGAGGTCACCGGCCGGATCGGCGTGGGCGAGTGCTCCGCCGAATGTGCCACGGTGGCGCACCTGGTTGTCGGCGAGGTGCTCGATCGCCCGCGCGATCAGGGCTGCGTGTTCAGCGACCAGTGGGTCCTTGCCGACGTCGGTGTGGGTGGTCATCGCGCCGATGACGATCGCGTCGCCGGCATCACGTACGCCGCGCAGCGAATCGATCCTGCCCAGGTCGATCACCATCTCGGGGGCATTGAGTCGCATCCGCAACACTGGAAGCAGGCTCTGCCCGCCGGCGATGATCTTGGCGTCGTCACCATGTTGTGCCAACGCCGAGAGCGCCTCTTCGACGCTGGTCGGCGCGAGGTAGTCGAACTGTGCGGGGATCACTGGTCTGCTCCGTCCGTGCGCTCTGAGTTGCCCTCGGCACCGGCATCGGGGTCGAAGTGTGGTGCTGCCGCCCCGGTGGTCTGGTCCTGTCCCCCGGCACCGGAGTCGTGGATCGCCCTCCACACCCGCTCCGGAGTGCACGGCATCCGGATGTCGTTGATGCCGAACTGCCGGACCGCGTCCACGACGGCGTTGCCCCCTGCCGGGGTCGAGGCGATGGTGCCGGCCTCGCCGACGCCCTTGGTGCCGAGGGTGTTGGTCAGCGACGGCGTCGTGGTGTGGTCGACGTCGAAGCTGATCGTGTCCGCTGCCGTGGGGACGAGGTAGTCCACGAACGACGCCGAGACCAGCGTCCCTGAGTCGTCGTACACCGCCTCCTCCCACAGCGCCTGGGCGATGCCCTGGACCAGTCCGCCGTGGACCTGCCCACTGGCGAGGAGCGGATTGATCACGTTGCCGATGTCGTCGACGCAGGTGTACTTGCGCATCTGCACCGCACCGGTTTCGGTGTCCACCTCCATCGCACACAGGTGGGTTCCGTGGGGGAAGTTGAAGTTGACCGGGTCGTAGGTGGCATCGCAGTCCAGCGAGGCCTCCACGCCGTCGGGAAGGTCGTGCGCGGCGAACGTCGCCAGTGCCACCTCGGCAATGGAAACCCCTTGGTCGGTTCCCTTGACACCGAACCGGCCGGCCTTGAACTCGACGTCGTCCACGGCCGCCTCGAGCATGTGGGCCGCGATCGGTCTGGCCTTCTCGATCACCTTGTCGGCAGCCCGGACCACCGCCTCACCGCCGACCACCAGGGACCGTGATCCGTAGGTGTCCATTCCCTTGTGCGAGACCTGGGTGTCGCCGTGCAGGATCTCGATGTCGTCGAACGGCACACCGAGTCGGTCGGCCACGATCTGGCTGAACCCGGTGACGTGGCCCTGACCGTGCGGGCTGATCCCCACCGTCACCTCGACCTTGCCGGTGGCGAGCATCCGCACGCCCGCGTGCTCCCACCCTCCCGCGCCGTAGTCCAGCGAACCGAGCACCCGGGAAGGCGCAAGTCCGCACATCTCAGTGAACGTCGAGACCCCGATCCCGAGTTGGACCGGGTCCTTGGCCTCCCGGCGACGCTGCTGCTCCGCTCTCAGGTCGTCGTACCCGAAGTGTTCCTTGGCCAACGCCGTGGCTGCCTCGTAGTTGCCCGAGTCGTACTCGAGCCCGGCAACGGTGGCGAAGGGGAACTCCTCGTGCTTGATCCAGTTCTTCTCCCGCACCTCCAGCGGGTCGACGCCCAGCTCGGCGGCGAGCTCGGTCATCATCCGCTCGATCGCGAACGTCGCCTCTGGTCGTCCGGCTCCCCGGTAGGCGTCGGTCCACGCCTTGTTGGTGAGCACCGTCTGCACCTGGAAGTGGTAGGCCGGGAACTTGTAGATCGCGGGAAACATGAACGCTCCCAGCACGGGTACGCCGCCTCCGATGAGGGCGACATGGGAGCCGAGATCGGCCAGCAGCTCCACCTTGAGGCCGGTGACGGTCCCGTCCTTCTCCGCCGACACCGTGAGCTTCTGCCATTGGTCACGGCCGTGGTGGGCAGCCATCATCGACTCGGAACGGGT
>JAKDNC010000710.1 GCA_030452025.1 Nocardioides sp.
TCGCCATCCTCGACATCGAGGTGGCCGCTTCCAGAGCCGAGCGCGCGTCCATAGGCCGACGCGCCATGAACATCCGCTACGACAAGAAACCGGAGGACTGACCAATGGGACTGTTCGCCCCCAATACCGCCTACGAGGCACCGCCCACCCCGTTCGGGGGCTTCATCGAGAGCAAGGCAGCCATCACTGCACCGCACCTGCTTGTCTCAGGGCCTTCAGGCGTCGGTAAGAGCCGACGCGTCCTCGGACCCGGCATCCTCATGTGGCGCGGCCCGGTGGTTGCCGTGAGCTCGAAGCCCGATCTCATCGACCTGTGTCTCGAAAAGCGTCTTGCATGGGGCGGCGAGGGTCGCACCTATGTTCTCGATCTCTCCGGCGAGGTCCCGGATGAAATCCTTCCCGCAGGAGTGGAGAAGGTTGTCATCGACCCCACGGCCCTCATCCGCAACGATGATGATGCTCTCGATCTAGCGAGCATCCTCATGCAGTCCGGTGCGGCGGGTGCAGGCGGCGGGCCCGGGTCAGGTGGTGGCGATCCCTTCTGGGAGAACATCTCCACGGCACCGCTGGCCGCACTGCTGCGCGCGACGGGCACCCGCGGCATCTCATGGGCGCGTGCGGCCGTGGGCCGGCTCGACCCCGACGAGGTCGAAGGCCAGGGCTCGGAGGACGACGGGGGAGCGGTCGAAAGCACTCCCGATGCTGCGACGCCCTGCTGGATCAATGCCATTGGCGACCTCGAGGACAGCTCACCCATGCTGGCAAGTGAGCTCTCATCCGCCTCTCAGCTCGACCCCAAGATGCGCGACTCCATCATGGTCACCATGAAATCCGCGGTCGCACCATGGCTGCGCTCGACGGTGGCCGGCAATCACACCCTTCGGGCGTTCACTCCGGACCTGCTGGCACACCCCGGATCCACCCTGTTCATGGTTGCTCCGGCCACGGGGGTCGCGGCGGGCGCGGCCGTCTCCTGTGTCGACTTCATCTCCAAGCACTGGCGGGCGAACCAGACCGAGCAGATTAGGCTGCCCAGGCTGCTGATGGTCGTCGACGAGCTGTGCAACACGATGCCGTGGCCCAAGTTGCCCACGGTGGTCACGGAGTCCCGTGCCATGGGCATCCATCTACTTTGTGCCGTGCAGGCCACCAGCCAGTTCTCCAAGCGCTATGGCCCCGAGGGCATGAACGAGCTTCGCGACGTGTTCCCCGCAACCCTGTGCCTGGTCGGAGCCGCAGAGAAGGACATGTTGGAGAAGGCCGCGTGGTGGTACGGCCAGAGCGAGAGGCATAAGACATCGACCGACCACTTGGGCAGGCAGTCACAGTCTTCCGAGAAGACCGACACCATGACTGCGACCGACCTGCTGCCTCGTTCAATCGACGAGGGCCGGCTGCTGCGGGGAACCCGACCGGGGCACAACGGTGGTGCTGTCAACGAGGCCGGGCTCATGGTCACTCTCGTGGACATCGACTCCATCCCCTTTGCCCCCGTCAAGGCCAAGAGCCGGTGACCGCACGCGAAGGCCCCGCTACCTTCGCGGTAGCGGGGCCTTCGCATCTAGTTAATCCGGGTCACCGGCTCAGAACCTCCTTCTCGCGCTCACCCTGCTGCTTGCGGGCCTGCACTGCCTTCTCCTTCTCGCCGACTGGCTTGCGCTCGACGGTCTTCGCTGACTCCGAAGCAGCCTTTCCCTTCTCTGAGCGCGAATGATCCTTGGCAGCCCGCTCGGACGCAGCACGCTCCCTCTGTTCACGGGCGCGACGGCGAGCGACCTCCTGCTGCCGCTGCGCCTCCTTGTACTCGGCGGAGCCCTTGGCCTCCTCGCCGAACTTGTGCTCGACGGCCTTTTCCCCACCCTCGCTCATGAGGCGACGGATCTCCTTCACGCGATCCTTGTCGATCTTCTGCTGCTGAACTGCTGCTGCCTGGTTCATTGGTCCTCCTCAGGACTACTGCCGCCTGTCGACGATGTCGAGAATCCGCACATCGTGTTCCAAGCAGTTGTCGATCACCTGCTTGTCGTGCTCGCTGCATGCCCAGAACGAATGCCAGTGCGCGACGACTTCCCACACCGCTGGAGCGTCGCACCGCTCGCACGTGCTGCGTTCCACCGCTTCACCCCCTCTCCTTGTCATATCGACCCGTCCCC
>JAKDNC010000054.1 GCA_030452025.1 Nocardioides sp.
GCGGGTTGATGCTCGGCGGGACGTAGACGGGCGACGAGGGGCTCAGCGTGGCGAGGATCCCGGTCTTGATGATCGCGGGCTCGGGCAGCGGCAGCGTCAGCGCGGGCGCGAGCCAGCCGGCGTTTCCCCAGGAGGAGCCGGCTGCGACGCTCTCGCGGTCGACCACGGTGACCTGCACGCCCCTGGACTGGAGGTGCCAGGCGGTGGAGAGGCCAACCATTCCGGCACCGACGACGACCGCATGTTCAGGAGACTTCCACATGTCTCCATCGTGGCCTCCCACGCGCGTCTTGTCCCTGCCCGAACCGACACCGCGAACCGGGCTGCGTTGTGCAATCCGCCAACCCCTCGCTCAGCGGGGTCGTAGCACCCGCAGGTCAAGCATCAGGGCCAGCCGCACCTCAGGGTCCCCCATGTCGACGCGGCACTGCTCCCTGGCACGCCGAAGCCGGTTGCGGATCGTGTTCGGGTGCACTGACAGCGCCGTGGCGGCGACCGAGATCTCGCCGGCATCGAGGAACGCATCCGCCGCATCGACGAGGCCCGTCTCATGGATCCGGTCGTGCTCGAGGAGCCGGGCCAGGGGGCTGGAGGCGCGGTGGGTCTCCAGGAAGGGCTCAAGCCGGTCGACCAGAACCTCGGCGTACACCTCACCAAGAGAGGCCACGACGCCATGTCGACGCCGCCGTACCAACGCCTCGGCGACCTGGTCCGCCACCGCCCGCGACGCGTCGAGCGCGGCGGCGCGGTCGGTCGGCGTACCGACCCCCACGGCCAGCTGGTCCCGGCGACCGTAGCGCCGCAGGAAGTCGGCCATCACCCGCTGGACGGCACCGGCATCCATGACGGCGTAGACCGTCCGCCCGAGCGGCGCGCACACCGCCTGCGGCGCGATCGCGGAGAGGTGGAGGGTGAGCGGCCCCGCGACGAGGGGTACGGCGTCCTCGGCGACGTTGCGGATCGCGATCACGGCGAGCTGCCCGCTGAGGCCTTGGCCCGCCGCGACCGCCTCCGCTGCCTCGCCACCGGCAAGGAAGTCCGAGACGATGTCGGCGCGGGCCCGACGGCCACGATCGGCCCGGTCATGTTCTTCCCGGAGCCGGCCGGCGACGACCGGACCCGCCTCGGTCAGCGCCTCGACCTGCGCGGGGCTGGGCCCACCGGGAATCGCGGCCCAGATCGAGCCGACGAACCGGCCCGCGTCGCGCACGGCAATCACCGCGCGGGTGACCATCTCGACCTCGGGCAGGTCCACCACGATCACCTCGTCGGAGGTGGCGAGCCGCTCGAAGACGCCGCTGGCCGCGATCGCTTCGCGATAGACCACCGGGACCTGGCGGCCGAGGATGGTGCTGATCCGGGCTGCGTCGACGTCCTGGTGTTCACCGGCGTAGGCGATCACGATCGTGTCGCGGTCCTCGATCGTGATCGGCGCGTCCAGCAGGCTGGCCAGGGAGGCTGCGAGGTCGAAGAGGTCACCCTCGGAGGACAGGTCCATCCCCCGAGGCTAGTGCGTCAGGCGGAGACCGCCGACCAAGACTTCCTGCGCGCCGGTGTCTGACCCTGTGACGGCGAACTCGCGCGCCCAGTCACTCGGCCCCGACGTGGGGAAACCCCCTTCGACCTGCTTCTGCAGGCCCGAAGGAGACTCACGGAGCCGCCTATCGGAATCGAACCGATGACCTAATCATTACGAGTGATTCGCTCTACCGACTGAGCTAAGGCGGCGCGCCACCCACGCAGGTGGGCAACTCGCAGAAGTATACGGATCGCTCGCGACGAGGCGAATCCGCACCCACGCGTGGAAAGATGGGGCAGTGCCCAAGATCATCGGCGGCTCCCTCGGAGCGCACCGCGAGGAGATGCGCAAGCGCATCTTCGCGGCCTTCGACGACCTCCTCGCTTCCCACGGGTATGCGGACCTGACCCTGGCCGAGATCGCTGCGGCCGCAGGGCTGGGGCGGACGGCGATGTACAACTACCACCCGGACAAGGAATCCCTCCTCCTGGCCTTCACCGACCACGAGACGGAGATCTACCTCGCCGATCTGGGCAGCCGCCTGGCCGACGTCACCAACCCGATCGAGCAGCTGATGGTCTACATCCGCGCCGAGATGGAGAAGCTCGCCGGGCAGCACGTCAGCCCAAGCAGTCTCACCGGACTCCTCAGCGACGTGGGACGCAACCGGATGCGCGAACACGTCATGCCGCTGTGGCAGGTACTCCTCGAGATTCTCAACAGCGCGGTCGAGGAGGACTACCTTCCGGATGGCAACACGATGACCAAGCTCCACCTCGTCTCTGCCAGCACGTCGGGCCGGTGGTCCAAGGACCTGGCCGGAGAGCAGCTCGACGAGGCGATCCGCGAGGTCACCGCCTTCGTGCTCCGCGGCCTCGGGGTGCAGTTGGACCTGTCCGGAAGCCCGCTCAGGCTCTCGAGATAGCGGGCCATCGACAGTCGATACTCCGTCTGCCGGCCGACGTTCGCCCTGCCTGAGGGAACTTCACCCAACCGCGGCAGGTCGGCGCGCGGCACAGGGCTTCGCCGGCTTGCTCAGGCGGGGCAGTCCACGTCCGCCTTGGGGGTCTTGCCTTCGACCAGGTAGGACTCCACCGTCTCGTCGACACACGAATTACCCTGGTTGTATCCGGTGTGCCCGTCACCGTCACGCGTGACCAGGACCCCGGAGTCCAGCTGCCTGGCCAGCGCCTGAGCCCACTTCAAGAGCGTCGCCGGGTCGCGGGTCGTGCCGATCACCAGGATCGGGGCCGCTCCCTTGGCCTCGATCGGCGCGCGCGGTTTCGGCGCCTTGACCGCCAGTCCCTGGCAGGCGGTCAGGCTCCATGCGAAGGATCGGCCGAGCGTCGGCGAGGCCTTCTCGAAGGCGGGGAACTGCGCGGGCACCTTCGCCGCCGGGACGTAGGACGGGTCGTCGAGGCAGTTGATCGCCCAGATCGCCTCGGAGCTGTTGTCGGTGTAGCCGCCGCTGGGGTTGCGCGAGGAGTACAGGTCAGACATCTGCATCAGCCCGGAGCCGTCACCCTTGAGTGCGCTGCCGAGGAACTGGTCGAGCAGCTGCCAATACTCCTGGTTGTAGAGCGGCGCCAGAACCCCGTAGAGCGCGACGCCCTCGGTGAGCTGGCGGTCTCCGACCTGGAGCGGCTTCTGGTCCATCTGGTCGAGGAAGTCCCGGATCCGCTGCAGCGCCGCCTCGCGGGTGTCCCCGAGGTAGCAGTCACCCGACTTCACGCAGTTGTCGACGTAGGACGTCAAAGCAGTCTCGAAGCCAGCTGCCTGCTCGAGGTCGGACTCACGCGAGGTGAGGGAGACGTCGACGGCCCCGTCGAGCACCAGCCGGCCGACCTTCTTGGGGAACAGGTCGGCGTACGTCGCCCCGAGCTTGGTGCCATAGGAGGCACCGAAGTAGGTGGTCTTGTCCTCGCCGATGATGCCGCGGATCACGTCGATGTCTCGGGCGGCCTCGACCGTGGAGACGTGGGCGGACAGGTCAGGCGACATCGACGCGCAGCCCTCGCCCATCCGTTCGCTCCACTGGGTCATGGTCTTGACCTCGGCCGGGGTATCCGGGTCAGGATCGGCAGCGAGGTAGGCGTCGAGGTCGTCGTCGCTGAGGCAGTCGACCGGCGAGCTCGAGCCCGTCCCACGCGGGTCGAACCCGACAATGTCGAAGCGGTTGCGCAGGTTCTGACTGAAGGCGTACGACGCCTGCTCGGCGTAGCTGGTCCCCGGCGCGCCGGGACCACCGGGGTTCACCAGCAACGATCCGACCCGCTGGTCGGGATCGGCGGCCGGCTTCTTGAGGAGCTCGAGCTCGATCGTCTTTCCGTTGGGCTCGGCATAGTCGAGGGGGACCTGGATGCGGGCGCACTGGTTCTCGTCGCACTGCTCCCAGTAGAGGTCCTGGTCGTAGAACTTCTGCAACGCCGGCTGTGGGGCCTTCTGGGTGGGCCCCTTCCAGAGCTTGGGCTCGGACTGCTGCTGGGACTCCCCGGGGGAGTCGTCACCACCGCCGCCGGCCACGATCTGCCACACGGCCCCACCGATGGTCATCACGACCAGGGCGGCCACCGCAACAATTGCCACGACACGTTTCTCGGATGACTCCCTTCCGGGAGGCGCAGGGCCACCATCATTGACTCCAGGGCGAGTTGCGCCGGCACGTTGAACTCGAGCATCTGTTCCCGGGCCTCGAAGATCGCCTCGACCCGGGCGAGATGGGACTCGGGCGTGCAGACCCGGTTGAGCCGGGCGAGGTCCCCACGGAGCTCCTCGTTGACCAAGTCCACCTGGGACCCCGAGGCGAGCAGGATCGCGTCGCGGTAGACAGAGGCGAGATCCATCAGCCCCCGGTCGACGACGTCGAGGATGCGCCGCTTGGCGCGCGTCTTCTGGCTCTTCTCGAGCGCGGAGAGTGCCGGTGAGTACTCACGCGGGCGTCGCCCCCGTTCGACCACGCCGTACGTCGCATCGAGGTCGACCTTCTCACGACTGTCCAGCTCGGCGGTGATGGACTCCGCCTCGGACTTGGCCAGGTCGTGGAGGTTGGACGCCGCGTTGAGGCAGGCGCCGAGGGAGGTGAGCCGGACCGGCCACTGGACCACTTCGCGGCGGCGATTGCGGGTGTCCTCGTCACGGACCAGAGCCTTCGCCCGGCCGATGTGGCCCTGGCTGGCCCGGGCAGCGAATGATGCGTGGGGGGGCGAGACACCTTCAGAGCGGACCAGGAAGTCGGCGACGTCGTGGTTGGACGGCGTGGACAGTGTCACCAGCCGGCATCGGGACCGGATCGTGGGGAGGACGTCCTCGACCGTGGGCGCGCAGAGGATCCACACGGTCCGGTCGGAGGGTTCCTCGATCGACTTCAGCAAGGCGTTGCAGGCGGCCTCGGTCAACCGGTCGGCGTCCTCGACGATCATCACCTGCCACCGCTTCCCGACCGGGGCGAGCGCAGAGCGGCGTACGAGGTCACGCACCTCATCGACACCGATCGACAACTTCTCGGTGCGGACCAACGAGACGTCGGCGTGGGAGCCGGCGAGCACGGTGGAGCAGGAGTGGCACTCTGCACAACCGGGCGGCGTGGACGCACACTGCAGCGCCGCAGCGAACGCGACGGCGGCGTTGGAACGACCCGATCCAGGTGGCCCGGTGAAGAGGAACGCCTGGCTCATGCCCTGGCCGTTCGCGGCATCAGCCAGTGCCTTGATCACGGGTCGCTGACCGACCAGGGAGTCCCACACCGTCATCGCTTCGCCACCCGGGCAAGCATCGGCTGGACTCGCTCGCGCACGGCCGCGGAGATCTCCTCCACCGAGCGGCGGGCGTCGAGCACGAGGTAGTGGTCCGGGTTCGCCTCGGCCATCCGCAAGAACGCCTCCCGCACCCGCAGGTGGAACTCCGCAGACTCCCCCTCCATCCGGTCACGTTCGACGAACCGATCAAGACCGGCCTGCGGCTCGAGGTCGAGCACGACGGTCAGGTGCGGCCGCAGGTCACGGGTGGCCCAACGGTTGACCTGCTCCACCTCGTCGACCAACAGGTCCCGCCCGGCGCCCTGGTAGGCCAGGGCAGAGTCGACATACCGATCGGTGATCACGACCTCGCCCCGCTCGAGGGCCGGAGTGATCACAGTGTCGATGTGCTCGGCCTTGTCGGCGGCGTAGAGCAGCGCCTCGGTGCGGTGGGACAGGTCGCCGGTGGCCGGGTCGAGGACGATCTGGCGGATCTTCCGGCCCACGGCGCTGTCGCCCGGCTCGAAGGTGAGCAGGCCCGGGTGCCCCTGCCCCTCGAGCCAGTCGCGCAGCGCCGTCGACTGGGTCGACTTGCCTGCCCCCTCGCCGCCCTCGAAGCAGACGAAGGCTCCGCGGTCGGAGTAGCGGCCCGGTGACGTCACGTCGTACACCCTAGGCGGCGGCTCCCACACACCCGTCCCTCGGGATAGTCCCTGACGTACTTGTCGGTCTGACCGACCCTAAGCGACAAATTCGTCAGGGACTATCCCGCAAAGCCGAACTCAGGAGGACGTCTTCTTGGCGGCGGTCTTCTTGGCCGTCTTCTTCGCCGGACCCTTGGCGGACGTCTTCTTGGCACTCTTCTTGGCGGGTGCCTTCTTGGCCGCTTTCTTGGCCGTTTTCTTGGCCGGCCCCTTGGCGCGACGCTCGGCGAGCAGCTCGGCCGCCCGTTCCAGGTTGACCTCCTCGACCGAGTCGTCCTTGCGCAGCGTGGCGTTGTACTCACCGTCGGTGACGTACTCACCGAAGCGACCCGCCTTCACCACGACCGGCTGGCCCGACACCGGGTCGTCGCCGAGCTCCTTGAGCGGTGCTGCGGCCGCTGCGCGACCACGCTGCTTGGGCTGGGCGTAGATCGCCAGGGCCTCCTCGAGCGTCATCGTGAGGAGCTTCTCCTCCGAGTCGATCGACCGTGAGTCGGTGCCCTTCTTCAGGTACGGCCCGTAGCGGCCGTTCTGCGCCGTGATGTCGACACCTTCGGCGTCCTGGCCGATCACCCGGGGAAGCGAGAGCAGCTTGACCGCCTCGTCGAGAGTGATCGTCTCCAGCGACATCGACTTGAACAGCGATCCGGTGCGCGGCTTGGCCTTCTTGGGCGCGTCTTCGGGCAACTGTTCGGTGACGTAGGGGCCGTAGCGGCCGTTCTTCGCCACGACCTGCAGTCCCGTCTCCGGGTGTTCACCCAGCGGGGTCTCCTGCCCGGCCGGGTTGGCGAGCAGCTCCTTCGCCTTCTCGACGGTCAGCTCGTCCGGCGGCAGATCCTCGGGGACGTTCGCCCGCTTGCCGGCCGGCGCCCCGTCGTCGTCTGGCCCCTCCAGGTAGGGCCCGTAGCGACCCACCCGCAGGACGATCCCGGACTCTTCGCCGCCCGAGGTCCGGACCGGGAAGGTGGCCAGCTCCTTGGCGTCGATGTCACCCAACTCGGTGACCAAGGTCTTGAGCCCGTCGAAGTCGCTGGTGCCGAAGTAGAACTCACCGAGCTCGGTGTTGCGGTCCTTGCGGCCCGCCGCGATCTCGTCGAGCACGTCCTCCATCTCGGCGGTGAACTCGTAGGAGATCTGCCTCGGGAAGTGCTCGACCAGCAGGCGCACCACTGAGAACGCCAGCCAGGCGGGCACCAGCGCGGTGCCCTTCTTGTAGACGTAGCCGCGGTTGAGGATCGTGCCGATGATCGACGCATAGGTCGAGGGGCGACCGATCTCGCGCTCCTCGAGCTCCTTGATCAGCGTGGCCTCGGTGAACCGCGACGGTGGCTTCGTGTCGTGCCCGGCGGCCTGCAGCGATGCGGCAGTGACCCGGTCGCCCTCGGAGAGACGCGGCAGGCGGGTCTCCTGGTCGTCACGGGCGACAGCCTTGTCGTCGGTGCCCTCGACGTAGGCCTTGAGGAAACCGTGGAAGGTGATCACCCGACCGCTCGCGGAGAAGACGACATCCTCGCCGGTGGCCGCTGCGCCGCCGAAGCGGATCGAGACCGAGTTGCCGACGGCGTCCTTCATCTGTGAGGCGACGGTGCGCATCCAGATCAGCTCGTAGAGCCGGAACTGTTCACCGGTCAGGCCGGTCTGGGCCGGCGTACGGAACTGCTCGCCGGCCGGCCGGATCGCCTCGTGCGCCTCCTGGGCGTTCTTGACCTTGGAGGTGTAGGCACGCGGCTTGTCGGGGAGGTACTCCGCACCGTAGAGCTCGCGGACCTGGTCCCGGGCCGCACCGATCGCCCCGCCCGAGAGGGTGGTCGAGTCGGTACGCATGTAGGTGATGAAACCGTTCTCGTAGAGACGCTGGGCGACCGACATGGTGACCGAGGCGCCCATGCCGAGCTTGCGGCTGGCCTCCTGTTGCAGCGTGGTCGTGCGGAACGGCGCGTAGGGCGAACGCTTGTAGGGCTTCGACTCGACCGAGCGGACGTCGTACGTCGTGTCCCGCAGGCCAGAGACCAGGTCCTCGGCGCGGGAGCGATCGAGGTGGACGACACTCTTGGCGCTGTCCTTCAGGAGCCCGTCAGGACCGAAGTCGGAGCCACGGGCGACGCGGGCGCCGTCGACTGACTGGAGCTTCGCCGGAAAGATTCGGGGGTCGCCCTGGGATGCGGACTCCGCGCCGGCGTCGAAGGACCCCTCGATGTCCCAGTAGGACGCGGACCGGAAGGCGATCCGCTCACGCTCGCGGTCCACGACCAGGCGGGTCGCCACGGACTGGACGCGGCCGGCGGACAGGCCGCTCATCACCTTGCGCCACAGGACCGGGGAGACCTCGTAGCCGTAGAGTCGGTCGAGGATCCGGCGCGTCTCCTGGGCCTCGACGAGGTCCATCGCGATCTCGCGTGGGTTCTCGACGGCCTCGAGGATGGCGGGCTTGGTGATCTCGTGGAAGACCATTCGCTTGACCGGGATGTTCTTCGGCTTCAGCTCGTCGAGAAGGTGCCAGGCGATCGCTTCCCCTTCGCGGTCCTCATCGGTGGCGAGGAAGAGTTCGTCGGCATCCTTGAGGAGGCCCTTGAGCTTGGTGATGTGGCTCTTCTTGTCACGCGGCACGACGTAGTAGGGGGTGAACTCGTGGTCGACGTCGACCGCGAGGCGTCCCCACGGCTTGTCCTTGATCTTGGCCGGGGTGTCCGCAGCGTTGTTGGGGAGGTCGCGGATGTGGCCGATCGAGGACTCGACGACATACCCCTTGCCGAGGTACCCACCGATGGTGCGGGCCTTGGCGGGCGACTCGACGATGACCAACTTGTGTGCCACGTGCGTTTCACATCCTGACTTGCTCCGACCCCGTGTGGGACTCCACGGGGCTCACGGCCGATTACGGTAGCGCGTCCGGCAACCGGCTCTCACTTCCCGTCACCACACCCCGCGAGGGGGATGCCGAAGACCGCGTCGTGGACCACGAGGACAGCGTCGCGTCGCCGGCGCGCAGTCGCAACGGTACGACGACGCCCGGGGAGTCCTCACCCGGGTGGGTCCGGGCGACCGGCCTCGCCCGCATGCGGGTCACTTCACGTGGAGGGTCTTGACTGCCTTCTTGAGGACCTTCTTGAGGGCAGCGTCGCCGAGCGGGACCACACCGATGAAGACACCGAAGCGCTTGGCGTCGAGCTTGACCACAATCACATCCGCGAGGTCACCCTCGGCCTGGACCCGGGGCTCGTCGACGCGGATCTCGGACCGGATCCGCCAGGCCGGCGCCTTGTCGACCGAACCCTTCTCGGAGACGAGGTCCTTGCGGCTCTCGAAGCCGGAGTAGAAGTCATCGGAGGCGGCCATGCAGTTCACCACCGCGTCGGCGGCCTGCTTGGCGCTCTTGAACCCGTCGACCCTCCTCAACTCGCCGACCATCATCGTGGAGGCCCAGTAGGCCTCGATCGACTTCGCGGTGACCGCTGCGTCATGACTGAAGGCGAAGGCTCCCTCCAGGCCCAGATCCTTGTATCCCTTGGGCTTGGCGAAACTCAGGCCACCACCGACGATTCGACCCTTGCCGTCCTTGGAGACCCGTTTGGTCGGGTTGCCCGCGGTGCACTCGTTTCCGACGGCGGGCCTTGCGCTCTCGGCGTCGGGGTCGGAGCTCTCCGACTCCGGGTCCGTGCCCTCGGCCTGGGGATCGGAGCTCTGCGACTCCGAGGAGTCCTCCGACGGGTCCTCCGTCGAGTCGTTGGGCTGCGAGGACTTGTCGGAGTCGGACTTGTCCAACTCGTCGTCGTCACCGGTGAACGCCTTGACCGCGAAGATCCCGCCGATGATCAGCACGATGACGACCACGACACCGATGATCGCCAGGAGCGTCTTCTTCCCGGACTTCTCCTCGCCGGACCCGGGGCCGGTGCTGCCGCCGACGGGGCCCGGAGTCCAACCCTGGCCCGGCTGGCCCGGCGGGCCCGGCTGGCCCGGCTGCCACGACTGGCCCGGCTGCTGGGGCTGTTGGGCAGGAGGTCCCGGGGGAGCCTGACCGGGAGGCGGGGTGTTCCACGGGTCCATGGTGGTCTGCTCGCTCCACGAACGACCGTCCCAGAAGCGGAAACGGTTCGGTTGTCCGGACGGGTCTGGGTACCAACCTGGAGAAGCCACGCCCCGATGCTAACGGAGGAGGAATCCCTCGCCGACGAGGTCTCGCACCACCGGCAGGTACGACGCCCGGATGGTCCCGGCGTCCGCCTCGGTCAACTGGGCCAGGGCATCGAGAATCTGCCCGACCGCCAGGTCGCCGTCACAGGCACCCACCAGCGCGGCCTCGACCGTGTCGACCTGGCGGGCCCGGCGCAGGCCACGTTGCTGACGCAGCACAACCGTGTGCGGATCCTCCGCACCCGGCGCCCCGAGCGTCTCCTGCTGCACGTCATCGCAGGCAACCAGTCGGCTGCCGAGCAAAGCGTCGTCGTCGAGACCGGCCACGACGCGAATCGCCTCCCCCCAGGCATGGACGGCCGGGGCAATCGGCTGCTCCACGTCGTAGGGCCAGTCCTCGAACCGGACCGTCGGCTCGGCATCCGTGCGGCGCAGGTTGATCCAGCCGAACCCGACCCCTTCGACCCCCTGCTCGGCGAACCAGGACAGCCACGTCTCGTAGCGGCGTACGTAGTCCCGCGTCCCTTGGACCCCGGCATCCTTGAGCCAGAGTTCGACGTACGTCGCGGGGTCGACCACCTCGCGCTGGACCACCCAGGCGTCGCAGTCGGTGACCCAGCCGGAGAGGCGTTCGTCCCAGGGGACGCCGTCCGTGATCACCCAGTTGGCGAGGATCTGACACCAGCCCCCCTGGGTCAGGTGCGCAGGCGCGGCGCGGACGATGTCCTCGACAACACGGTCGCCGGGCAGCCCGGAGTCGCGGTAGACCAGCCGCTCCCCCGTCGCCGGCGAGATCACGAACGGCGGGTTGGTGGCGATCAGGTCGAACTGCTCCCCATGCACCGGCTCGAAGAACGAACCGTCGCGGACCTGGATCCCGGGCAGCTCGTTGAGCCACGCGTTCAGCTCGGTCATCCAGAGCGCACGCTTGTTGACGTCGGTCGCGACGACGCTGCGTGCGTGTTCGGCGAGATGGAGTGCCTGAACGCCGCAACCGGTGCCGAGGTCGAGCGCCCGGGCGACCGGCTCCCGGATGGTCAGCTGGGCAAGCGACGTGGAGGCCGAGCTGATCCCGAGCACGTGATCGGTCCCGACGCGGTTCGGCGCGCCGTCCAGCCCGGGCGTCAGGTCGCTGACTACCCACAGGTCGCGGTCTTCGGCGGCGTAGGGCCGCACGTCCAGGCGGGCGGCAACCTCCCCGACGCTGCGCTCGAGGATGCCCTGGGCAGCCAGGGGGTCGACCAGGTCGGGCAGCGCCTTCTCCGCATCCGCCAACGAGACCGGTGTCTGCAACAGGAAGAGCCGGGTCAGGGTTTCGAGCGGCGTGTGCCCGCGGGTGGCCTGCAGCCCCGGGACGGTCTCGTTGCGCGACAACGCCGCGTGGGCCGTCGTACCCAGCAGGTCGGCGACCGCGTCGTAGGTGTAGTCGGCCGCGACCAGGGCGGCCCGGAGTGCTGGTGCGAAGTCGGAAGTCACGAGCCGAGCCTAGTGACTGCTCCTGCGGCCGCCACTTCCGTGGGAATTCGGCCCGTTTTAATGTTTTGTGGGGCAAATAAAGTAAA
>JAKDNC010000711.1 GCA_030452025.1 Nocardioides sp.
GGAGCTCTCGACCCTGGGCGATCCACTGGCCGATATGGGCAGTGCGCTCGCGTATTGGACGCAGGCCGGTGAAATGCCGGGCGGAATGTTCGCCGCTTCAGCCTTGGACGGCTTTCCGACCCGGGCGGAGATGGCCGCGGAGTATCTGCGCTTTTCAGTGCGTGATGGGCAGGCGTTGGGATTCTGGCATGTGCTGGGAGTGTGGAAGGTCGCCATCATCGCCGAGGGGGTCTATCGCAGGGTCCTCGACAATCCGGAGAACGCTGCCGGAGTCACTCTCACTGCGGAGAACATTCAGGCGATGGTCGACCACGGTTGGGACGTCGCTCGGGAGAACGGGTTGGCGTCATGAGAGAGTCGGGGACCGCGGTCGGTGTGTCGGCGGATTGTATGATGGGCTGATCATGTCGAAGAGCGAAGAACAGGGTCAGGAACCGCCCGTACAGGGCGCTACCGCACCGAAGCGTGATCTCCCGTCGACCCCGCGCGGCCTGAGGACTCGGGCCGCTCTCGTGGCTGCGGCTCGCACTGTCTTCGAACGCGATGGGTTCATCGATTCGCGGCTCACGGACATCACGAAGGAAGCCAAGTGCTCCACCGGCACCTTCTACACGTACTTCGACAGCAAAGAAGAGGCTCTCGCTGCAGTTCTGCATGAGGCGCAAGAAGATATGCTCCACCCCGGCCCGCCGCAGGAGCACCACGAGAATCGCAGCGTCATCGAGTCACTTGATGCCGGCAACCGTGCCTATATCAAGGCGTATAAGCGCAATGCCAAACTGATGCTCCTGCTTGAGCAGGTCGCCGCGGTTGATCCGGAATTCAGGCAGCTGCGCCTGGATCGGGGGCAGGCCTTCGCCAAGAGAAACTGCAAATGGGTGAGGAAGCTCCAGGACGAGGGCTATGCTGATCCGAGTCTTGACCCGGTGATGTCTGCCAGCGCATTGTCGCTGATGGTCGGACGTATGGCGTATTACAAGTACGCACTGAAGCAACCAGGCTGGGGCTCGGATGACCTCCTTGCGGAGACCGCAACGAAGCTGTGGGTCAATGCGCTGGGCATCCCGGCCGATGGCTCTCGCCGAGGAGACTGAACGATGGCATCGACAACGACGTCTGACCTGAATGCCGGTGACCCGTTCGGCAATGCTTCGGTGGCGGGTCGACTGGCCGAGCTGCCGTTCGTCGCCGAGGCGCGGGCACTGACGGTGAGCACCTCGGGTGGGGAGTTCGCAGGGTTCCAGGCGAGGCCCGCTCATCCGGATCCGCAGCTCGGCGATGCAGTGCTGGTCCACGGCTGGCCCGAATTCGCCTCCTGCTGGGAGCAGACGGCTGCGATGCTCCTGGAACAGGGAATGAGCGTGTTCGCCTATGACCAACGAGGATATTCGCCAGGAGCACGCCCGGAGTCTGTTGACGAGTACACGATGCGTCATCTGGTCGCCGACCTAGACTCGGTGACTCGTGCTGCGGGGCTCGACCGGTTTCATCTGGTCGGCCATGACTGGGGTGGGATGGTCGCCTGGCATTTCGCCGCGAACCACCCCGAGCGTCTGTTGACCTGCAATGTTGTGTCAACGGCCCACCCGATCGCTCATGCCAAGCAAGTGCGCGTGGACCCGGATCAGTACGAGCGCATGGCATACATGCGCGCGATCCAGGACCATCCGGATGGTGTTGCCCGCACTCTGCTGCGCAATGACGGAGAGAGGCTCATCGAGCTCTACGCCGGTGACGTTCCTGCGGATATCGCCGCCTCCTATGTGTCGCGGCTGAGCGAACCCGGCGCGATGGAGTCGGTGCTGAAGTACTACCAGGCTGCGGACGGACGCGAGCGGATGGCGAGTACTCCGATCACGGTTCCGACGAGCTTTGTGTGGGGCAGCGACGATGTTGCCTTCACCCGAGGTTCGGCGGAGCTCAGCGCCAGCTACGTCGAGGGCCCCTATCGGTTCGTCCCACTCGAAGGGGCTTCGCATTGGCTCCCGGAATCGCGGGCTGAGGATATTGCGCGCACCGTGCTTGAGTGGGTTCGGGAGCACGCCGGGGACAACGAACGAGACGACACGAAGCCGAACTGAGGAAAGATGAATAGAATGCGTGCGGTAGTCCAGTACGAATTCGGCGGTCCGGAAGTTCTCACCCTGATCC
>JAKDNC010000712.1 GCA_030452025.1 Nocardioides sp.
CAGACCCTCGATCACGTCCCCTTCGGCACCGAGCTCTGAAGCAGCCACCAGCTCTCCGGCAGCGGTGTGGATCTCGTTGATCTGGCTGCGACCCAGGAACCCGTCGGCCACCACGAGCACGACTGCGTCGGTGCGGTCGATCACGTCGACGACCTCGTGGCCCTTGTAACGGGTGTTGAGGGGAACGAGGGTGCCACCGGCATAACTGATGGCCAGGCCGGCCACGATCCACTGCCACGTGTTCGGAGCCCAGAGGCACACGCGGTCGCCGGGGCGGACCCCGAGGGCGGCGTATCCACGCCCCGTGTCACGGACCAGTGCATGCAGATCGGCGAACGTGAGTCGAACCTCGCCGTCGGCGACGGCGATGTGGTCGCCGAACTTTGCTGCGGCGGCGCGCACGGCCCGGGGGATGGTGGGTGGAACAGTCATCGAGCACTCCTAACCAAACAAGTGCTTGGTAGGCTACCCTATGGACAGACTTCGCGACATGACGTCGTCCCGCTGGACCGAAGGAGAGACACGTGGACCTGAGCTACTCCGCTGCCGACGAAGCATTTCGTGCCGAGGTACGGGGTTGGCTCGAGGAGAACCTGTCGGGCGACTTCGCCGCGGTGCGCGGCCGGGGTGGCTCAGGCCGCGACGACGAGGCTCACGCGGAACGCCTCGCGTGGAACCGTCACCTCGCCGCCCACGGCTGGACCTGCCTGGGGTGGCCCGAGGAGCACGGCGGCCGCGGGCTCGGACTCGACCGCCAGGTGATCTTCCACGAGGAGTACGCCCGGGCCGAGGCACCCACGCGCGTGAATCACCTCGGGGAGGAGCTGCTCGGTCCGACCCTGATCGCCTTCGGCACAGAGGAACAGAAGCAGCGTTTCCTGCCCAGGATCGCGGCGGTCGAGGAGCTCTGGTGCCAAGGATATTCCGAGCCCGGCGCCGGATCTGACCTGGCCAACGTGTCGACGCGTGCGCGCCTTGAGGGCGAGGGGGATGACGCCGAGTGGGTCATCGACGGACAGAAGGTGTGGACGTCCCTCGCCCAGTTCGCG
This sequence comes from Nocardioides sp., assembly GCA_030452025.1. Taxonomy (GTDB): domain Bacteria; phylum Actinomycetota; class Actinomycetes; order Propionibacteriales; family Nocardioidaceae; genus Nocardioides. The sequence goes on from JAKDNC010000712.1 coordinate 1,050, forward strand.
CAGTGGATCTTCGTGGTGGCGCGAACTGAACCCGGGTCCGCCCGCCACCACGGGCTCTCCTTCCTGCTGGTCCCGATCGATCAGCCCGGTGTCGAAGTCCGCCCGATCGTGCAGAACACCGGTGGTGCGGAGTTCAACGAGGTCTTCTTCGCCGGGGCACGGACCCCGGCGAGCATGATCGTCGGCGAGCCCGGCAAGGGTTGGGGCGTCGCCATGGGTCTGCTGGGATTCGAGCGTGGCGTGTCCACCATCGGACAACAGGTCGGCTTCGCCCGAGAGCTCCAGGGCGTCATCGACCTCGCGAAACGGACCGGGGCGATCGAGGACCCGCTCCTGCGCGACCGGCTCGCCCGGGCCCGCGCCGACCTGGAGGTGATGCGGTGGAACGCGCTGCGTGGACTCTCCGGGCTCGAGGGCGGAGCGGACTCGGCAGCAGGTGGCGGAGCCGGCTCCATCGCCAAGCTGGTCTGGGCCAACTGGCACCGCCGTCTCGGTGAGCTGGCGATGGAGGTTGCCGGGCCCGGATCGCTGACCGCGAGCGGGGCGCCGTACGACCTCGACACCTGGCAGCGCCTGTTCCTCTTCAGTCGCGCCGACACGATCTATGGCGGATCCGACGAGATCCAGAAGAACATCCTTGCCGAACGAGTCCTGGGCCTGCCCAGGGAGATGAAAGGTGCTGCGAAATGAGCCCGCGAACCGAACAACCAATCCCCGACTACGTTCCGGGCCATGACCTCCTGGCCGGCAAGGTGGTGGTCGTGACCGCCGCCGCTGGCGCCGGGATAGGTGCAGCCGTCGTGCGCCGTGCGCTCGAGGAAGGCGCGCGGGCAGTTGTGGTCAGTGACACCCACGAGCGGCGTCTCGGAGAGGCACGGGACACACTGGCGGCAGAGTTCGGTGCGGACCGGGTCCGTGCGAAGACCTGCGACGTGACAGATGACGCCCAGGTGGCAGCCCTCCTCGACGTCGCCGACGAGTTCGGTGGTGTCGACATCATGATCAACAACGCTGGTCTCGGGGGCGAGGTCAACGTCCTGGACATGACCGACGACCAGTGGAGCAAGGTGCTCGACATTACGCTGAGCGGCACCTTCC
>JAKDNC010000713.1 GCA_030452025.1 Nocardioides sp.
GAACAGGTCCGATCCGGGCCGGAGTCTGGTCTGCGGCTGGTCTGTGAGGTTGATGCCGGATTTCCGCGTCTCGAGGTCAACTGCCCTGTGCGTGACCTGACGGGACGTCTCCTGGGAATCGCCGACCTCCTGGACGTGGACGCCGGGCTCGTCGTGGAGTTCGACGGGGCCGAACATCGCGGGATCACCCGGCACAACGCGGACCTGAAGAAGGACGAAGCGCTCCGGCAGGTGAGGATGGAAGTCACCCGGGTCAGCGGCACGGATCTGCTGAACAGGAGAATGGTGGTCCAACGGCTCCTGCACGCCCGCGCCCGAGCAAGGTTCGAACCCCCGCAAGCTCGACTCTGGGTGGCCGAGCCCGTTCCGGACTCGGCCGAACAGGAACTCCAAGAGCGTGAGGCGCTCATTGACTCCTACGAGCGGTTGCGCGAACCACAACCGAGGTCAGCGTGATCCCGCCTCCCCTCCCCCGTCCGCGCAGCCGCCTCGCCGTGCGTTCCGTGCGTTGTGCAGGTTCTGGGTGTGCTCCAACCTGCAGATTGCACGGAACGCCGGAGGCCACGGGGTCGGGACGACTCGGAACGCCGGGGGCCACGAGGTCAGGCCAGGTCGAGGAACCTGTCGAACACCCGGGCCCCGAACTCCAGCGCGTCCACCGGGACCCGCTCGTCGACGCCGTGGAACAGCGACCCGAAGTCCAGGTCGGGTGGCAGCTTCAGCGGGGCGAACCCGTAGGACTGCATGCCGAGCTTGCGGAAGTGCTTGGCGTCTGTCCCACCGCTCATGAGGTACGGCGCCACGATCCCGTCCGGGTCCTCGCCAAGGATCGACTGGTTCATCGCGTCGACGATCCTTCCTTCGTACGGCGAGGCCCAGGGCGGCTGCTTGGAGATGAAGTCCCAGGTGACGTTCTCCCCGCACAGCTCGGCCAGCGTCGCGAAGAACTCGTCCTCGTAGCCCGGCAGGAACCGCCCGTCCACGTAGGCCGCGGCCTCGGTCGGGATCACGTTGACCTTGTAGCCGGCCTCCAGCATGGTCGGGTTCGTCGTGTTGCGGATCACTGCACCGAGCATGCGGGCTGAACTCTCGAACTCGTCCACGAGGGCCGCGGCGTTCTCCGGGGTGGCCTCGGTCCCGGCGATCTGAGCCACGGAGGCCATGAGCACCTCCATCGAGGGGGTGAGCCGCACCGGCCAGTTGTACGAGCCGATCCGGGCGACAGCGCCGGCCAGCTCGGTGACCGCGTTGTCGTGGTTGATCATCGACCCGTGCCCGGCCGCGCCCCGGGCGGTCAGCCTCATCCAGGCCATCCCCTTCTCGGCGGCCTCTACGAGGTAGATGCGCTTGCCGCGCACGGTAGTGGTGAATCCGCCGACCTCCCCGATCGCCTCCGTGCAGTCGGCCAGCTCCTCTGCGTGGTTCTTGATCAGGTGCTCAGCCCCTTTGTGGCCCCCTGCCTCCTCGTCCGCGGTGAAGCAGAGCACCAGCGGCCGGTTCGGGTGTGCGCCGGCCCGCGCACGGGCGCGCACCACCGAGAGGACCATCGCGTCGAAGTCCTTCATGTCGACCGTCCCACGGCCCCAGAGATAGCCGTCCTGGATCTCGCCGGCGAACGGGTCGATCTGCCAGTCCTCGGCGGCGGCCGGTACGACGTCGAGGTGGCCGTGCAGCAGCAGCGGCTCCCCCGGTCCGTCGCCCCAGCGTGCGATCAGCGACGTCCGCCCCGGTTCGGATTCGTAGAGGTTGCTGGAGATCCCGACCTCGTCGAGCAACCCGGCGACGTACTCTGCCGCCTTGCGCTCCCCGGGACCCTCCTGCTCCCCGTAGTTGGAGGTGTCGATCCGGATCAGCTCGCGACACAGGTCGACCACCTCCGCGGCGGGGTCGTACGACGTGTGGTTCGGGTCGGCAGACATGGCCCTATCCTGACACTCTCCCCACCGGCGGGGCCGATGTGCGTTATCCGGTCCGCACTTGCTAGTCTGCTCCAGCACTCGTCCGGGTGGCGGAATTGGTAGACGCGCTAGCTTGAGGTGCTAGTGCCCGTATTAGGGCGTGGGGGTTCAAGTCCCCCCTCGGACACCAACAAGACCCCGAGTTCCTGCAGGTCAGGAGCCCGGGGTCCTGGTCATTCACGACGCT
>JAKDNC010000714.1 GCA_030452025.1 Nocardioides sp.
GGCCAGGAACTCGTTCATCTGGTCCGTGTAGCCGGCGAAGATCGCCACGAAGCGGTCGCGGTCGTTCTCGAGCCTGGTCATCAGCGTCTCGACGGCGAGCTTGCCAAAATCGTTCGCCGACCCCTCCACGGTCAGCTGGTACGCCTCGTCCACGAAGAGCACCCCACCCATCGCTTCGTCGACAGCGTCGGCGGTGCGCTGCTCGGTGTGACCGATCCAGCTGCCTACCAACGAGCTGCGCTCGACCACCTTGACCTGCGGCTGCGCGAGGACGCCGAGGTTGTGGAAGAGCTGGGCGATGAGGTGCGCGACAGTGGTCTTGCCAGTGCCGGGGTTGCCAGAGAAGACCATGTGGTAGCTCGGGCGCTGGGAGCTGCCGTCGAGCTCGAGGAGCTGGCGGTCCATGGAGACCCGGTTGACGAGGCTGCGCACCCAGGCCTTCACCGGGTCCAGCCCCACCATCTGGTCCAGCTGCTCCAGCAGCGTCTCGACGGTGCGGTCCTTGGTCTCGCTGCTGCCGCCGCCGATCGCGATCAGGTCCTCGTCCCGCAGATGCGTGAGGTCCTCGCCGGACGATTCGGGGGCGGACATCACCCGCCTCACCATCTGCCGGACCAGACTCTCGTTGAGGTTCCGCACCCAACGGCCGTTGCTGCGGTCCGTGCTGCGGTCGTACAGCGCGAGGACGGTGCGACGGTAGCGGTCCTGATCGACCACATAGTCGCTCGCCAGCAGGTCCCGGTAGCCGATCTCCGCGATCTCCTTCGCCGAGTAGTCCTCGAAATCGAAGCGGTTCGGGACCCGGGATTGCAAGCCGGGGTTCATCCGCAGGAAGTCTTGCATCCGGTCCGCGTAGCCGGCGAAGATGACCACCACGTCATCACGGTGGTTCTCCAGGTAGGTGATCAGCGCATCGACCGCCTCCTGCGCGAACTCGTTGTTCTTGTCCTGGTGCAGCGAGTAGGCCTCGTCGATGAATAGCACCCCGCCGCGCGCCGAGTCGAGCACGTCGGTGGTCTTCTTCGCCGACGCGCCGATCCTGTCGCTGACCAGGTCCTTGCGGCCCACCTCCACGAAGGTGTCGGAGCTGATGGCCCCGGCCCGGTGCAGCACCCGGCCCAGCATCCGCGCGACCGCGGTCTTGCCGGTGCCGGGGTTGCCGAGGAACAGCGAGTGCATGCTCATCTCGGTAGTGCGCAGCCCATTGCGAGCCCGGATCTGGTTGAACCGCACCATCTGGGTGAAGCCCTCGATCTGCTCCTTCACCGTGGCCAGCCCCGTCAGCGCCATGATCTCGGCCAGCGGGTCGTCCTGCTGCGCGGGGCTCTCCCCGCCGGCCGACGAGGCGTCGGCGTCCGCCGCGGCGGGTACTTCCTCAGCAGCGAGCGCATCCTCGGGCTGCTGTGGTTCCTCGCGATGGGCCTCGGCGCGGGCGGGTGCGTCGGCCGCTTCCGGGGTGGCGGCCCTCGCGGTGCTGCTCGCGGTGTCTGCTACGGCGCCGTCCCCGAGGTACTCCACGCTGCGGCCGTGCACCTCAGCGGTGCCGCCATCCTCCCGCAGCACGTAGGTGCTCGCCCCCGGCGGGGTGGACAGCTCGTCGACGCGCAGTTCGGACGCGAGGGAGACCATCTCGACCATCTCGAGCTCGGTGTCCACCCGGCCCAGCCGGATCGAGGCGCCGTCCGTCGCCACCACCTGACGTTTGCCGGCCTCGTTCGGCAGCAGCGTCACATCGCCGGTGATCTCAGCGCCGCGTACCGCCTGGACCACGAGGGCATCGCAGTGCCGAAGCACGGCAGTGCCGCCATTCGCGACACAGAGCCATCCGAGATCGCTGCCGTCGGCCGCGACGGTTGCGTTGTCGATGTCCACGTGCGCCTGTTCCTGGTCCGCGACCACCACGCGGCAGTCGGCGATCGTGGCGCTCGACCCCTTCGCCAGGTACACGGCAGGCACCTCGAGGCCGGGGGCCTGCTCGATCACGACACCCTCGAGGGTGAGGGTGCTGCCGGCCTGCGCCTGCACGGCGTTCGAGGTGGGGCGGGCACGCAGCGTCAGCCCCGAGACCGAGCCCTCCGACTCCTCGGACACCGCGAGGCAGCCGTGGAGGATCGTCCGCCCGGGGCCTCGACCCCGCAGATGCAT
>JAKDNC010000715.1 GCA_030452025.1 Nocardioides sp.
GAGCCGCGGAGGTGTTCGAGCCGGCCGTTGATCGCCTCTGTCGGCCCGTTGCTGGTGCCGGGGCGATCGAAGAACGCCAGGATGTCGTCGGCGCGTTTGGTCAGCGTCCGGCCGAGCTTTCCGAGCTCGACGAGGGTGTCCGGGACCTTCGCTCTGAGGGCCGCGATGACCTTCTCCATCATCTTTCTGGCTCTGATCCGGTCGGGCTCTCGATAGGCGGCGATCATGGCCTGGTAGACCTCCCAAGTCGCCTCGACCGCAGCGTGCGGGTGGTGGGCGAACAGGGCGCCGAGGCGTTCGCATTGCCGCTGGGTGAGCAGCTTGGTCCCGGTGTGGAGGGTGCGGCGGGACTTGTAGAGGGGGTCGTCCTTCTGACCTCGGCGCTTGTGGAGCTTCTGCTGGATCCGGCGGCGGCAGTCGTCCAGAGCGTCCCCGGCCAAGCGAACGACGTGGAACGGATCCATGACCGCGACCGCGCCGGGGAGGACCTCGCTGGTGGCCGTCTTGAACCCCGTGAACCCATCCATCGCGACGACCTCGATGCGGTCCTTCCATGCCTTGGGGCGGGCCTCCAGCCAGGCCTTGAATGCCGCCTTGGAGCGGCCCTCGACCATGTCCAGGAGCCTCGCCGGCCCGGTCTTGTCCCTGGTGGGGGTGAGGTCGATGATCACGGTGACGTATTTGTCGCCGCGGCGGGTGTGGCGCCAGACGTGTTCATCGACGCCGATCACGCGGACTCCGTTGAAGCGGGCCGGGTCCTCGATCAGCAGCCGCTTGCCCTCCGCGAGGACGGCGTCGTTTGCGGTGTGCCAGGCCACGCCCAGCCCAGCGGCGACCCTCGCGATCGAGAGGTGGTCGATGACCAGGGCCTCCAGAGCCCAGCGGATCCCGCCCCGGGAGAGTTTCGCCCGCTCAGCCGCTGCAGTGGTGGTGTCTTCGCGCCAGTGGGTTCCGCAGTGGTCGCACCGGTAACGGCGGATCCGCACCAGCAACGTCGTTGGCCGGTGGCCGAACGGCTCATGCGCCAGCGACCGCGAGATGGAGCCCCGCGAGGTCGAGAGTGCTCCGCAAGCCCGGCACCATGGATCCTCCTCGGCGAGTCGGCATTCCGGCTCATCGCATCCGAGGGTGTAGCTGGTTTCTGAAGCCGCCTGATTCGAGGAGGCTGCGGGCGATGTAGTTGGGGAGGTTGCGGAAGCCGAGGGCGGAGCCGCGGAGGTGTTCGAGCCGGCCATTGATCGCCTCGGTGGGACCGTTGCTGGTGCCGGGTCGGTCGAAGAACGCCAGGACGTCGTCAGCGCGCTTGGCCAGCGTCCGACCCAGCTTTCCCAGCTCGACGAGGGCGTCGGGGGCCTTCGCGCTGAGTGCCGCGATGACCTTCTCCATCATCGTTCTGGCTCGGACCCGGTCGGCTTCTCGATAGGCGGCGATCATGGCCTGGTAGATCTCCCAGGTCGCCTCGACCACGGCGTGCTTCTCACTGCTGAACAGACTGCTGAGGCGCTCGCTCTGTCGCTCGGTAAGGAACTTGGACCCGGTGTGGAGGGTGCGGCGGGCCTTGTAGAGAGGGTCGTCCTTACGGCCCCGACGCTTGTGGAGCTTCTGCTGGATCCGCCGCCGGCAGTCATCCAGAGCGTCCCCGGCGAGGCGGACGACGTGGAAGGGATCCATGACCGCGACCGCTCCGGGCAGCGCTTCGCTCGTTGCGGTCTTGAATCCCGTGAACCCGTCCATCGCGACGACCTCGATACGGTCCTTCCACGCCTCGGGGCGGGCCTCCAGCCAAGCCTTGAACGCTGCTTTGGAACGTCCCTCGATCATGTCCAGCAGCCGAGCTGGCCCGGTCTTGTCCCTGGTGGGGGTGAGGTCGATGATCACGGTGACGTATTTGTCGCCGCGGCGGGTGTGGCGCCAGACGTGCTCATCGACGCCGATCACGCGGACTCCGTCGAAGCGGGCCGGGTCATCGATGAGCAGCCGTTTCCCCTCGGTCAGGACGGCGTCGTTGGCGGTGTGCCAGGCCACGCCGAGTCCGGCGGCGACCCGCGCGATCGAGAGGTGATCGATGACCAGGGCCTCCAGCGCCCACCGGATCCCGCCCCGGGAGAGCTTCGCCCGCCCGGCCGCCGCAGTGGTGGTGTCTT
>JAKDNC010000716.1 GCA_030452025.1 Nocardioides sp.
AGCCGACGGCATAGGGCAGCAGCCAGCGCGGGCTCTTGCCGAAGGCGATTCGCACGGCCGCGGCGAGCATGCCCGACTTCTCGGCCACGCCCACTGCCAGAAGGATCGGCAGCACCGTGGCCAGGGGCGGGAACCCGATGTAGTTGTCGCCCATCGTCGTCGTCAGCCACGACAGTCCCTCGCCGGTGAACAGTCCCCTGATCGCAACGGTCTCGTCGCTGCCGGGAATGGACACGGAGACGTCTGCCATGGCCATGCCGGTCGAGATTGCTCCCGTGATCAGGAACAGCCCGAGGAAGAGAGTGAACGGCTCGGGCAGTTTGTTGCCGAGCCGTTCGATCCCGTCCAGCAGACGCTGTCCGATACCGATCTTCGCTGATGTCGTCGTTGACATGTGGTGTCCTTCTCTTCGGTGGTCGTGGTCCGAGTGCACTCTCGGGGCTCGCCGGATTCGCAGCGCTCTTCGATTCGCCATTTCGAATCGCTCCGAGCACTCGTCACGCGCGGTGCGCGACTAGTTGAAGTAGTTCTCCACGTCGATCGCTCCTCCGGCTCGCTCGAATTCGGCCACCACCTCGGCGGCCAGGGCATCGTCGACGAGGAAGTCCAGCGCCGTACATGCCAGCCCATACCCGGCATCGTGGGCGGCATTTTCGGCGGCAGGCGTGATCGAGGCCTCTGCGAACTCGCGGGTGTGCAGCGCCACCTCGGCGTCGGCGGCCTTGATGAGCGGGTGGATGCCCGGGATCCGGTAGGAGACATTGCCGAAGTCGGTCGAGGCCGCGATCGACTCATCGAGCACCCCACCCGGCAATGGTGTGCGGCCCTGGGTCTCCTCGTGCACGGCCCAGCGCTGTGTCAGCGCGGAGTTCGAGCGCACCGGAAGCGAAGGCGGATGCTCATCCCATTCCACCGCCACACCAGTGCCGGTCATCAGCGCCGCACCCTTCGCCACGTCCTCGACCCTGTCCGAAAGCTCCTTGAGTGTTTCCGGGAACTTCGACCGGACATAGCACCGCACAGTCGCGGATTCCGTGATGATCGAGGGTCGGGTCCCGCCATCGGCAATGACAGCGTGCAGGCGGGAGATCGGCGGCATCTGCTGGCGGATCAGCCCGAGACCCTGGTAAAAGAGGTTCGCGGCGTCGAGGGCATTGCGACCCATGAACGGCTGCGCCGAGGCATGGGCGGCGACCCCGGAGTACGTGACATCGAGCAGGCGCCTGCCCAACCACACCTGTTCCGCGCAGTCGTACCCGTAGCCGTGGACCATGATCGCCGCGTCGATGCCGTCGAAGGCTCCGCCCCGGGCCATGACCTCCTTGCCCGAGTGGCCCTCCTCCGCGGGAGTACCGAGCAGCACCACCGTGCCGGGAACGGCACTCGGGTCCCGTTCGCAGAGGGCATGCAGGGCAAGGAACGCCCCCACCCCCGAGGCGGCAATGAGGTTGTGACCGCAGGCATGACCGATCTCCGGGAGAGCGTCGTATTCAGCGAGGATCGCGATCGTGCGCCCGCCGCCGGCTCCCGTGGTTGCACGCAGGGTCGTGTCGAGGCCGAACAGTCCGGTCTCGACTTCGATGCCCCGTGAGCGCAGCACCGAGGCGATGGCTCGCACAGACTCATGTTCGACGAATGCGGTCTCCGCCAGTGAGTGGATGGTGTGCAGCAACCCGTCGAGATCCTCCCTGGCCGCCGCGAGTCCCGCGGCGAGGACCGCTGTGCTCGACTCGGGCGCCCCGGTGAACTCGGAGTTCCACTCGCCTGCCAGCTCGCTGCGGGATTGAGTCTCGGCGGCCATCTGGCCGAGATAGCTCTCATCTGGGACGGTCGGACGACTCAGGTCACGAATCTCACTCATAGAGATCAAGCATAGGAGAAATGAGGCAAGTGCACATGCCCTTTCCCTCTATTCGGGAATCAGCCTGACACCTTGGGCTCGTGACTGGACGCGTGCTCAGGACTCGGCGAGCTGGAGAGCCAGCGAGTCCACTCTCTCGACGATCGTCTCATCGGCGGCCAGCGCCTGTTGGAATCGTGTCATCTCCTCGGCGGGCACCTGAGAGCGCACCCCGAGTCGGATGCCGACCTCGGGTCCTTCGACATGGACTCGGGCACTGCCGGGGCGCAGGCTGATCTGAGC
>JAKDNC010000055.1 GCA_030452025.1 Nocardioides sp.
GACCAGGGCGACGTCCCGAATGGCCAGGGCGACTTTGAGGTCGTCCCCCGAGGGGATGACCGCGACCTCGCGGTCGACCACGATCAGCCGGTTGAAGAACTCGTCGAGGGTGCGCACCTCGCCCCCGTGTTCGGTGACCCGAGCGACGTAGGCTCGGGTGGCTCGGCTCCGACGGGCGGCGTGCTGGTAGATCGTCCGCATCGAGACGCCACGCTGGAGGGCCGACACGTCACGCTCGCTGGCAATCTTGAGCGTCGCGGCGCTGCGCCCCGCTTGGGGCTGCGCGGTGAGCAGCTCGGCCTGTGCATGCGGCACGACGTCGGCGAGGAATCGTTCGATCTGGTCCGGGCCCACCAAGCGGGTGATCGGGCCGTCCTCGGTGGCGGGTGAGCGTCGGTAGGTCTGGCCCAGCCCGGCGAAGAGCTGGGACCACTGACTGGCCTCATGGATCATCGCCGCACCCTGCTGGCCCAGGGGACCGACGACCGAAGCCTGGGCGGTGTGCGGGTCCGCTGCGTGGTAGCGCCCCCCTTCGCACGTGAGCAGGCCCATCTCGAGCAGCATGGTGGTGGCCTCGGCTGTCTCGGCGTCCTGGGTGAACACGGCATCCTCGATCGGCAGGCCTCCTCGTGAGGTCACTGCCTCGTAGATCTCGTTCCCAGCTGCCTCGAAGAGCGCGCGACTTTCACGATCGCTGCGTTCCGTCACGCCTTTGACCTCCCACATGCACACGGACACGAGTGTGTCCGGACCAATCCCCGTGGTTCGAGGCTACCGGGATTGCCAGCTGAATGCGCCACTCGAACGTGAACGGCCCCGATCTCCGTGGGGAGATCGGGGCCGTACGACGGGTGCTGGGGCTGCTCAGGCCTCTTCGTTCTCGAGGTCAGCGGCGACGCGGCGGTGCGCCTCCCAGATGGCCTCGGGAAGGTTCTCGAACTGCTTGAGGTGCGCCTCGCGGTTGGCCATCTCCTGCTGCCAGCGCACCTTGTCGATGGTCAGGATCGTCTTGAGGTCCTCGGGCTTGGTGCTCATGCCCTTGAGCTTGAGCTCCTCCTCGAGCGGGATGATGCCGACCGCGGTCTGGCGGCCCTTGACCTCACCGTTCTTGAGCTCCATCAGCCACAGCAGCGGCCGCAGGTTGTCGCGGTAGCCGTTCCACAGGTAGTGGCCGTCCTCCGGGTCCTTCTGGAACCAGTTGACGTGCGCGAAGAGCGGCTGCTCCTTGGCGGCGCCGACGATGTCGAGGTAGTGCTGGGCGTAGTCACCCTCGCCGTAGGCCATGAACGGCCGGTTCGACATGGGGTCGTAGCGGAGCAGTCCCTCCTTGCCCTCTGCCGCGGCCGTGGCCTCGGCGCCCAGGGTGAGTCCGTCGTAGACGCCCTCGGCGAGGTCGGTGATCGCGCGGATCAGCGGCTCACGGTCACGGGTGCGGCCACCGAAGATGATCGCGTCGATCGGGACGCCTGCGGGGGCGTTGTAGTCCTTCGCGATGTTCGGGACGTTGTCGAGCGTCGTGGTGAAGCGGCTGTTCGGGTGTCCCCAGGGCAGGTCCTTCTCGTCCTCGGAGCGCTCCGAGATCGGGTTGCCCTTCCAGTCCAGCCAGCCCGTCGTGTCGGCCGGCGGCTCGGGCGTGCGGCCCTCCCACCAGACCTCCTTGCTGTCCGGGTTGTAGGCGATGTTGGTGAAGATCGACTGGGTGCCCGGGTCGATGGAGTGCAGGGCGATCGGGTTGGTGTTCTCGTTGGTGTCCTTGGCGACACCGAAGACGCCGTACTCCGGGTTCATCCCGTAGAGCTTGCCGTCCTCCTCGCTGACCCACAGCCACGCGATGTCGTCGCCGTAGAACGAGACGTGGTAGCGGTCGCCGAGGCCGTCCGGAGCCAGCATCATCGCGAGGTTGGTCTTGCCCGAGGCGCTCGGGAAGCCACCGCAGATGTGGTAGTCCTTGCCGGTCTCCTTGTCGTGGATCCCGATCAGCATGTATTGCTCGGCGAGGAACTTCTTCGACGCCCAGCCGTCGTAGGCGCCCTGGCGCAGGCCGTGGGCGATCTTGCCCAACAGTGCGTTGCCGCCGTACGAGGAGCCGAAGTGCAGGATGGTGCGCTCGTCGGCGACCGTCACGAAGTAGCGCTGGTCCTCCGGGGTGCCCTGGCCGAGATTCTCCAAGTCACCGGTCACGTGGACGGCTCGGACGAACTGGTCGGGGTCCTCGAGGTCGTTGAGGAACTCGGAGCCGACGCGCGACATGCGGATCATGTGCAGCACGACGGTGCGGGTGTCGGTCAGTTGCACGCCCGTCGCCCAGGGGGCGAGATCGTTGCCGGGGGGCGCCATCAGGTAGGGGATGACGTACATCGTCTTGCCCTTGAAGGCGCCGCTCATGCGTTCCTTGAGCATCGGCTTCATCTCGGAGGAGGGCCGCCAGTTGTTGTAGACGCCCTTGTCCTTGGGGTCGCTGGTCGCCACGATGGTGCGCTCCTCGGAGCGCGCGGTGTCCTTGTGATAGCTGCGGGAGTAGTAGAGCCCGTCCCCGGCCGGCTGGAGGTCGCCGGCGTCCAGGGACTCCTGGATCAGGCGCGCGTCATCAGAGGCGCTGACGACCTCGATGCGCTCGGCGCCAGTGAGCTCCGCGTAGTGGCGGACGTACTCCAGAACGTTCGGGTTCTTCAGTCCAGCCGCTTCCAGTGCTGCCTCAACGTCTGCCATTTCTGCCTTGCTCCCTCTCGTGGAAGTACGGGTTGGTGCGCAACTAGTCACCTACGGGAACGGAGATTACATGAGTTGAAGAATTTTTCAACTCATGTAATCTTCAGCCAGCGTCAACCGGATCCCCCGAGGAGGTGAGATGACGACCAGTATCCCTGTCCATCAGGCTAAAGCAGAGCTCTTCCGCACCTTGGGACACCCCATGAGGATCCGGATTCTCGAAATGCTGCAGGTGAAGCCGACGGCAGTCCGCGACATGCTGACCGAGCTCGAGGCCGAGTCCTCGAGCCTGTCCCAGCAGCTCGCCGTCCTGCGTCGCGCCGGGCTGGTGACCGCCTCACGCGAGGGCGCGACGGTTGTCTACGCCCTCGGCACTCCGCACATCGGGGAGCTCCTGAAAGCAGGACGACAGATCCTCGCCGAGATCCTGTCGGAGTCGGAGGGACTGCTCGCGGAGCTGCGCGAGCAGCAGTGATTTCGCCGAACCGAGGGAGTTCGGCTATTCTCTTCGAGTCTCCGCACGGGTTCGTGCGAGACGGGCGCCTGTAGCTCAACGGATAGAGCATCTGACTACGGATCAGAAGGTTTGGGGTTCGAATCCCTACAGGCGCACAGATCACAAAGGGACCCCTGACCAGCGGAAACGCGGGGACGAGGCCCTTTTGGCATTTTCGCCGTTACCCGGCTTGCTTTCACATTTGCTTTCAACGCGCACCGCTCAGCGCCCCTCGTCAGCATCGCCTTCGTCCTCTGTGGCCGTCTCCGGCTCCAGAAGCGCCGCGAAACGGTCCGCGACTTCGGCGGCCTGCTCGGGGATCACGTGGGCATAGACACGCAGCGTCACGGAAGGGTCAGCGTGCCCGAGGCGAGCCGCGACCACGTGCACAGGGACGCCAGCCTTGAGAAGCAACGTCGCATGCACATGCCGCAGGTCATGAAAGCGCGAATAGGGGAGCGGGGGACCCTGCTCGTTGGCTGCGTTGTAGTCCCTGACCGTGCGAACCAGCCGTGCGTAGACGGACGTCGGGTAGATCGGGCGGCCCAGCCCGTTAGTGAAGACCAAGCCCGAGTCCTCCCACGCCGCACCCGCAACCGCCTGGTCACGGATCTGACGCTTTCGATGGTCTCGAAGCGCGATGACGGTCCTTTCATCCAGCGACACCCGACGCTCTCGACCGCTCTTCGTCGCCCCCTCAACACGCTTGTTCTCGACCATGCCTGCGGAGGACCGGATACGGACCAGGTTGTTCGCCCAGTCGACGTCGGCCCACTTCAGAGCAAGCAGCTCGCCCCGCCGAGCGCCTGAGTACGCGGCCAAGCGGTAGAGCGCGAACCACTGGTGATCCCTGACCTGATCGAGGAAAAGCCGGAGCTGATCGGCATCCCACACATCGTGAACCGCCCTGCCCTTCCCCTTGGGTCGCTTGGCCCGCATCGCGGGGTTGCTCGGCAGCAACCCGTCAATGTGCACGGCGTCGTTGAGTGCCTTGCGAACCGTCGCGTGCACGTAGTCAACCGTCCGACGCGATAGAGGCCGACCGTTCTTGCCGCCGTGATCGAGGAGATCGATGTACAACTTCGTGAGCGTCATCGGACGGAGCGCCTGCACACGCATGTGCCCGATGCGGGGGATGACGTACTGCTCGGCTTGGTATCGGTAGCCAGCAAGAGTCGCGGGGCGGACTTCGAGGGCGTGCGTGTCGAGCCATTCCCTCAGGTAGTCAGCCAAGGAGACGTTCGACCGGTCGACGTACTCGCCGCGTCGAGCCTCGACACGGGCCTGGTCGCGCGCTTCCTTGGCTTCCTGTTCGTTCGCGAAGCCGCCCACCCAAACTTGCTTGCTCTTCCCCGTCGACGGGTCTGGCACCCGGACGACGTAGGACCACTTGGTGCCACGCTTGATGACCCCGTCTTTCTGCCTACCCATCTCAGGCCGCCTCTCCGAGCGCGTCGACATAGGTACGCAGTGCCGCTGCCTTCACTCGACGGCAACCGTCGATCTTCACCGACGGGATCACCCCGTCGCGCACCATCTCGTACACCTTTGACCGCCCCATGCCGAGAGCTGCGGCCGTTTCGCTCACCGTGAGCAAGAGCTTGTTCTCCATCCCCTGATCCCCTTCCCGAGTTTGGTTTTGTCATGCGGTCTTGCGCTGTTCTGCCCGCCATTGGTCGTACTCACGGGCTCGGGCAGCGGCGGCCAGGGCCAACGCCTCATCGCCGGGGTTGGCCCAGCCGGTTCCTTGGTAGGCCCACGACCCGACCACCAATGTGGTGTCTTCGTCGTCGGCCAGGAGCCTTGCTTCGAGGTCGCGCAGGTCGAGGGGTTCCCCGGTGCGGTTGGATTCCGCGACGAGGGCTTGGAAGCGTTGCCGTGCCCGGCGCAGTTGGCCCAGCGTGACGGAGTAGCGGCGGGACTTGGAGGAGAAGTGACCTCGGAACCCGAGCATGTGCGCCCACTTGTTGAGCAGCAGATATGGGTTGAGAGGTTTGCCCTTGGCGTCGACGCCGTAGCCGTAGCGCTCGGCTGACCGTGTGCTCAGATCCCGGCACGTCGAGGTGAGCCGGGTCAGATGCGGGCGTGCCTGTCCGGGCCCACGGATGGAGTTGGCGTCCTTGGTGGCGTACTTCGCCAGATACCCCGCCACCTGCTCGGGAGCCAGCGCACGTGAGACCTCGTCGGTACGTCGACCAGCACGAACCACGCGCACGTCGAGTTGCTGACCCCAGCCCAGCCGCCGGGCCACGTCGTCCTCATCGATACCGGGGACAGTGACAGCGACCGAACCGGCGGCATCGTTGACCGCATCGGCCAGTTCGCGACCCTCCAGCGGAGCCGGGGAGCCGGGACCGTCGGGTCCGTCGAGGCGGATCAGGGCGTGGAAGTGCACCAGTCCCCGGGCCTGGTACTCGGCCACCTTCGCGAACTGAAGGGAGGCATGGTCGCGCAGTGCGCATTCTTTGACGCCGAGGCGGGTGGCGAGTTCGCGGCGCAAGGCGATGGTGGTGCGGCGCCACAGTTCCGGTGCCCACCACTGCCACACCACCGCCGAGTGCCAGTCGTAGCAGTCCCAGCAGATCGGGGACCCGTTCGCGGGATCGTCCTCGCCGTGCACGCGCATGCAGCCGATCGGTATGCCGTGTGTGCAGGCCTGGGCACGATCCCGAGGGCGACATCGGCCACCGGTCGGCATGCCGTTGTGGGGTCGGGTGCCGTGGACGTGACCGAACGAGGGGGCGGTGAAGGTGGCGAACAGCAACGGGTTGTCCCCCACTGTCGGGGAGACGGTCTTGCCGCCGGCCACCCCGGCCCGGATCAGCTCGAAGGTGTCGCGGGCATAGACCCGGGAGCAGGACGGGCACACCTGCGCACGGCGGTTGCCACAGGCGCGGTGCAGCACCCCCAGCGGCGCCTGGTCGGAGGAGAAGGTGCCGAGGATTTCGCCGGTACGGACATCGACGGTGGTCGAGGACCCGACCAGCCGTACCGGGCGGGCGCAGTTGCTCACCGCAGCGGCAGCATCGGCCCATTCGGAGAACGACCCATCAAGCAGCCGGGCGACGACGCCAGATTCCGCGGCCGGAGTCAGATTGGACAGATCCAGCGGCGCACCCTCACCGAAGCCCGAGAATCCCGAGACGGTCGACGGTGCACCACTGGAGGTGTCCAAGGTGTTCATGCCACGCGCCCCATGGAGAACAACGCGCCCTGTTCCTCAACCACGCCGAACACGCACCGCACTGGCACCCACTCGGTGAGCAGGTCGCGACTCCGGTCGACACCGGCCCACCAACCTCCGGTCATCTCCTGCTCGACGGCGTAGGCGTCACATTCGGCCCGGACCGGGCAGGTCTCGCAGGTGTCGAGCATGAGCGAGACGACGACCTCGGGCACCCGGCGCAGCTCGTCGGTGTCAGTGGTCCACGGCAGATCCGGGTGAGCCGCACACGCGGCGTTGGTCATCCAGGCCGTTGCCGGGTTCATGCCGCGCCCTTTGAAGCTTCAGCCGATCGCGGCGCGCGCGGTTTGCGGGGTGACCGGGGCTTGGACTCCCGGGGTGCGAGGTCAAGGTCGGCCAGCACACCAGCCTCACCCGGATCACGCTCAGCAGTCGGGGTGGTGTCGATGCGGACTTCGGTGCCGTAGCGGGTCGCGAGGTCGCGGATCAGGTCATCGGGCCAGAAGTCCGCACGGACCCGGTCCACGGCGCCGGAGTCCTCGACTATCCATCCGGTGCCCTGTCTGGTGGGGTCGATCCGGTGCGCCGGAGCCAGCCGGGCCATCCCGTCGCCGAGCACCATCGAGGTCTCCTCCGAGGCACGGAGCCGGAGCGCGATGGTTTGGGTGAACAGGCCGCGCATCCCGACGACCTCTTTGCGGGGGTCTTGGACGAACGCGACCACCACCACACCGAGGGCGCGGCCCTGGGTCAGGATCTCCGCAATCAGTCGCTCGGCCTCCCGGCGGACCTCCATCGGCGCATATGCCGTGAGCGCGGCGAGTTCGTCGATCACCAGCACATGCAGCGGATCACCCACCGTCGGCTCATGCAGCCGGGTCTTGCCGACCATGACTGCACCGCGCGCATCGATCACCGCCATGAGTGCGTGGAGGACCTCGAGGGCCTTCTCGGGGGTGTAGGCCAGTGCGGAGAACAGGCCCTTGCCCGTGGCCAGTTCCACGCCGCGTTTGAGGTCGACACCCCACAGGCGGGCCTTGTCGGCACGGATCGCCGGGGCGAGGCCACCGCAGATCCCCCACAACACCGACCCCTTCCCCGACCCGGAAGCGCCCACGCAGAGGGTGGGCCGTCCCCGAATCTTGAGCAGCCAGTCCCGGCCACTTTGGGTCCGACCGACCCTCGTTGAGTCCACGACTGCCCGGGGCTCTGGCTCCACTGCGGTGGTGGGGGTGGTGAGGATGTCGCGCATCACCATCTCCACCACCAACGTGGAGCCAGCCGCGTTGGGGTGCGGCCAGGAGCGGAACGAGTGCGCATCGGCGGTGGCCGCCAACCGTTCGGCACCCGCTTCCAGATCGGACAGGGTCTGCCCGGCACGTGCCCGGACCACTAGCTGCAACGTGTGACCGCGAGCCCGGACCCGGCGCAGACGCGGTGCAACGATCTTGCGCTCGGCGATCTTCTGCCCGCCACGGTGCCGCGTGATCGCCACGTGATCAGTGAGCCCGCAGCGTTCGGCCAGTCCGGTCCAGTGCCTTCGGGCCCACCAGCGCCAGCCGAGCCGACGGGCAGGGGCAGCACACCACCGCTCATAGGGGGCCGGGGCGATGCCGTGCCACAGCGCGCACACCACGAACGGGGCGAATCCCACCCCCAACAGGTACAGGCCCGGACCACCGACCAGCCCCGCGATTGTGGCCAGGACGAGCCAGGTGGTCAGCCAGCGACGGTGCCGAAACAGCCACCAGGACTGCCAGTGCATCTCAGCCAGGACCCGGCGCATCAGACATGCCCTTCAAGTGCGGCCACAGCGCGAGCGAGCCGCTCCGTGGCGTTCTCCAGCGCCTTCAAGGCACCCGCGACCTCGTCGGACAGGCGCTTGGACAGCGGATCCACCAGCCCCAGCGCCCGAGTGGTGGAGTCCTCCGTCCGGTGCAGAAGCTTGTGCGCCGAGGACAGGTCATCGATCAGCGGGGCACTCATCACGCCACCGCCGTACCGGCCGCACGGTCAGCCCCGGTGACTGCGACCGATACCGCAGCCTCACACGACTCGTCCGGCACCCAGCCCCGCCACCTACGCCAGACCGAGGTGCCGTAGTGGTCCGAGTCGGTGACACGACCTTCGACCTCGCCCAGGCCCAGAGTGTGGGCAAGCCGGGCTGCGTCGTCCTGGCTTCCGGCGTGGACATCGATCTCGACCACCGGCACACATGGGCTGCCGGAATGCAGCAGGCCGGACTCAACCCGGACACTGCGCGTGTTCACGTTCGGGCAGCCGTCCAGCAATACCGCTGCCCACACCAACTCAAGCAGCGCCGCCGACATCACGCCGCCGCCTGACCAGAGGCTGCCTTGCCTGCGCCACCAGTGGACTTGCCGGCCTCACCCGGCGCCACCATCTCTTCAGCCCGGAAGGACCACGCGATCCGGGGACGGCCGTTGCCCGAGTCATCGACGTAGGCCAGCGCGGTCAGCCCGACGAACTCGATCGGCGTCCACGGGAACGGCGTCTTGTTCTCCGGCGGCACCGGCTGCACCTTCGCCGCGAACTTCACCGACAGCGCGGTGTCCTTCTTGCCCGCCTCCTCATCGGCGTCGAGGACGATCGCCTGCCACATCAACAGGCCCGTGTCCTTATCGGTCGCTTGGGGCCGCGACCCATCCGCTCGCTTCTCGGCGTTGAAGTCCATCACCGGCTCCACTGCCCCCTTCAAAAACGCACCCGCCGGGAAGACGTCGCCGTGCTGGACCTTGAAACGCTTCTGCATCGCCATTGCTCTGACCTCTCTCTCAGACCCTCCGAAATAGAGGGGGTTCTAAGTGGAACAGTAGCACCGTTATCGCAATAGAACCACCCCTAATGTCGAATACTGTGGTGACGGGCCCATAGCGGTACCGTTAACGGACGGAGACAGGAGGAGGGCACATGGCCTTGGGCTACCGCGAACTCGCGGCGGAGCTGCGTGAAGGGATCGAGCGGGGCGACTTCCCGCCGGGCTCGACGCTGCCCAAGCAATCCGACCTAGCCGAGCAGTACGGCGTGAACGTCAAGACCATTCGCAACGCCGTTGGCGTGCTCGATGCCGAGGGTCTTGTCACACCGGTCCGACGACGCGGGACAGTAGTGCGCGAACGCCCACCCATGCGTCGCCTTGGTGCGGAGCGGTACGCGAAGAGCAAGTGGAAGTACGGCGACAGTCCAGCGTTTATCGCGGACCGTGAGGCGAGTGGACAGTCATGGCAGCGCGACGACCAGACTCAGACCGTCGAGTTGGTCCAGTCACCTGCACGAGCAGTCGAAGTGCTTGGAGTCGACCCGTCAGGACAGGTTTACGCGCGTGCTCGTGTCGTTCGCCAGGACGGCCAACCCACGACGCTGCTCACCAGCTACTACCGCGTCCAGGATGTCGAGGGAACACCCCTTGTCGACCAATCCCCGGGACCCGCCGGAAAGGGAGGCGGATTCGCTGTCCTTACGCTCCAAGGCTTGGAGCCGCATGAGGTCACCGAAACCTTCCATGCGCGAATGCCTACGCCCGAAGAGGCCGAGGTCATGGAACTCCCTGCGGGCGAACCGGTGATGGTGCTAGAGCGGGTCACCCGCACGAAGGACGGGTATGCCGTCGAGTACGCCGAGGGAGCGTACGCCGCGTCGCGGTTCTCGTGGTCCTATACCTTCGAGATGCCCGACTGACGTGCAAGGAGCGTAAAACTGTGAGCGTCATGGACGATGCCCAGGCACTCTGGGACTACCACCAGATGGATCACGCGCCGCACACTACCGACATCGCGATCGGTCTGGGAAGTCATGACATCGGCGTTGCCGAACATACCGCTGACCTGTACCACCAGAGCCGATTCCCGCTGATCGTATTTACCGGGGCGAACGCGCCGACGACGGTCGAGGCCTTCCCGCGCGGAGAAGCCGTCCACTATGCAGAGCGAGCGCAGCAACTCGGCGTACCCACCCAGGCGATTCTGATCGAGAGCCATGCCACCAGTACCGGCGAGAACTTCACTCTCACTAGGGGCCTGCTCCACGGTCGAGGTATCCACACACGCTCCGCGACCATCATCAGCCGGCCCTACCAGCAGCGCCGGGCCTACGCGACTGCTCGCCGCCTCTGGCCCGACTTGGACGTCACCTGTTCCGCGCGCACCCAGTCACTCACCGACTACATCGCCTCAATTGGTGACACAGAGCGCGTGCTCAACATGCTCGTCGGCGATACCCAACGAATCTGGGTCTATGCCAACGCCGGTTACGCCGAACCCCAACCGATCGACGCGGAAACCCTCGACGCCTACCAGCGACTCGTCGACACGGGCTACACAAGCCGCCTCATCACCAGCGGGAGGTGTAGGTGAATCGCCCCAGGTTCGGTGGAGGCTCTCAATCCAGTGAAGGATGAGAGTTATGGGTGCACTGAGGAAGTACAGCGTTGAGTCGCAGCAACGGGCACCGCGGATGGCGTTGGAGGCGCGGCAGGATCCGGTGTGGTTGAGGGGTGCGGTCAAGCGGGTCGGTGATCAGCTGGGGGTCCATGCTGAGGCGTTGCGGAATTGGGCCCGGCAGGCGGCGATGTCGCCGGTCCATCGGCGGCGGGGCGTACGTTCTTCGACAACCTCACGTTCGAACGGATCGGGGAACCCGGGACCGCCACAGATCTGAGTCGGTCAGGCTCGACAGTCCTCGGACCTCGAGAAGCTAACTGCCGCTGGGCCGGAGCCAGGGGAGGCCCCGGGTGCGTCGGGCCGCGAGCGTCACGGCCGTCAGCGTCGCACACACCGCCGCAGCCGTCAGGAGCGGCCACGAAGCAGTCGCGGTCTCCTCGGACTGAAGGAACGCCGAGCCTGCCGGTGTCGCCGGGAGGCCCAGAATGGGCACCAGGGCCGCCCACAGGTAGTCGTCGGGTGTAGAACACAGGGCGATCAAGATCGTCAGGTAGCTCACCAGCAGCGTGAGTGTCGTAGGGCCAAGCGAAAGTGGGCCGGCGAGAGTCAGGAAGCCCAACACCAGCGCCTGCAATCCGTGCATCCCCATTGATGACATGAGAACAGCCAACCGCAACCTTTTGGGGTGGACTTCTTCGAAGAGGCCCAGCCCACGGACAAGAAACAGCATGGACAGGGCCGGCAGAGACAACGACAGGTAGATCAGGTAGGCACCCACACCTCGGGCCTCGTCTGCTCCCTGAACCGGCCCAGGTTCTCTGCCGCTACTTTGCGGGTTCGGGCTCTCGGGTGAG
>JAKDNC010000717.1 GCA_030452025.1 Nocardioides sp.
GTACGCCCGGCTGGTCGTGACGGCGTGCCCCCCGCAGCGTCCTGCGTCTTGGCTGTCCGGGCAACCCAACTGCAAGACGTTGCTCAAGACGTCCTGCAGCTTGGTCGTGGGGACGACCGAAGCGCAGGACGTCTTGGTGGGGGAGGTCCTGAGGCGTGGCCGTCCTCACGACTGGTGCGTAGGACGTCTGCGGCGTCTTCAGGCGCTCCGACGGTCGGGAAGTGGGCACCCGGCGTTGCGCAGGGCCTGTGCCACCTGATCGAAGAATGCGTCCGGACAGACCCGCAGGCCCAGGACCGGGAGCCGGAGCACGATGTCCCCGGCAGCGGCGATGGTGTTGTGACGCAGGGAGTCAGCGATGGCGTTCTCGGCCGCATGTTGGATCCCGTCGATCTCACCCAGGCTGCGGACTCCGCCCGCGAGGTCGATCACGAGATCCTGGAGCAGAATCCTGCGTCTGTCTCGACGGATCTTCATGAGTGTGCACGCGGTCCGGCCTCGAACACGGCTGCCCAGTGCCGAGCCATCGGGGGGAGCGGCCCGGTGTGCACAGCGACACTCTGGGATCCGACTCGCTGCCAACGGCGGGATCGGATGCGGGCTCTGAGGACGCCTCGGCTGAGACCCGTGGCGTACATCTGCCGCCGCGAGACGACGCCTCCCTGGGTTTCGGCGAGCCGCTCGATGCGGCGAACTCGCGCTGCCATCAAGGAGCGCCTCTTCTGTGGGACGTGGCAGTCACCAGAGCTCTCAGTCATCTCGCGAGTCTCGGACAAGGCAGGTCGTCGGGCCACCGCGGTCGACGTGCTCTGTGGAGAACCTTCGCCCCGGGTGCCATGACGCAGGACGTCTCGGCGCGGCTGGCAGGATGGTCGCGTGAGTGAACTCGTGGACCTGCGCAGCGACACCTTGACCCGCCCGACCCCCGCGATGCGTGCCGCAATGGCCGATGCCGTGGTGGGCGACGACGTCTACGGCGAGGACCCGACCGTGCGCCACCTCGAGGAGCGCGTCGCGGAGATGCTCGGCCACGAGGCCGCCCTTTTCACCCCAACGGGGTCGATGGCCAACGTGCTCGCGGTCCGCACGCTCGTCGGCGTCGGCCAGGAAATCCTCTGCGAGTCCCGGGCCCACATCGCTCGGGCCGAGTTGGGCGCCCACGCGGCGTACACCGGACTCACGATGCGGACTTGGACCTCCTCCGACGGGTCGATCGACCTGCCCGCGATCAGGGGGCTCTACGCACCCGATATGGGGCCGTTCTTCGTGCCGACGGCAGCGATCGCGGTCGAGAACACCCACAACTTCGCCGGCGGGGCCGTCCTGCCCATCGAGGACCTGCAGGCTTTGCGGGAGTACGTCGACTCCGTGGGCGTCGCGGTGCACATGGACGGAGCCCGGATCTGGAACGCACACGTCGCCACCGGCACGCCGTTGGCTGACTACGGGCGCACCGCGGACGTGATGGCAGTCTGCCTGTCGAAAGGGCTCGGTGCCCCGATCGGCTCCCTGGTCGTTGGCGCGCAGGACGCGATCGAGGAGAGCCGCGTCTGGCGCAAGCGGATGGGCGGCGGGATGCGCCAGGTCGGCGTACTCGCCGCGGCCGGGCTGCACGCACTGGACCATCACATCGACCGCCTGGCCGACGACCACTCCCACGCGAGGCTGATCGCCGAGGCCGTCGGAGTCGACCCCGCATCCGTAGCGACCAACATCGTCGTCTTCGAGCGGCCGGACGCCGCCAGGTGCGTCGCAGCGGCGGGGGAGCAGGGCATCCGCCTTTCTGCGGTCGGGCCGACCTCGGTTCGGTTGGTCACCCATCTTGATGTCGACCGGGCCGGGGCCGAGCGGGCAGCCAGGGTGCTCGCCTCCATCTGAGTGGGCCCGCTCGGACAGCATTCGGCCCCGACGAGATCATCTCGTCGGGGCCGAATGCTTGATGCCTCAGTTCACGTCAATCAGCGAGTCCCTCACGGGGTGGGAGGCTGCTGTCCCCATTGGCCCGGCTGTTCCGGTGGCTGCTGGCCGGGCTGTGGCTGCTGGGGCTGTCCCCATTGGCCCGGCTGTTCCGGTGGCTGCTGGCCGGGCTGTGCCTGGCCCCAACCGGGCTGGCCACCCTGTTGGGGAGGCAG
>JAKDNC010000718.1 GCA_030452025.1 Nocardioides sp.
GCCTCTCCGCCAAGTGCGGGCGCCGTCACGAATGGCTTGAACCTGGTCAGCCGTCAGCGCCATCGCCTGCGATGGCGGCTTTTGCAGACGCACCGTGTCGCGCACCGGGTTGCGCGGAATCGCGTCGTAGCGGACGGCCAGCCCGAGCGCGAGGCTCAGCACAGTCCTGGCCTGCTTGGCGGTGCTGTAGCTCTTGGCGGCTGCGAGTGTCTTGATGAACTGGTCGACCTTGCGGACTGTGATCTCACGAATCGTGTAGTTGGCGAAAGCCGGCAACACCAGCTTTTCCATGTTCCGCTCATAGAGAGCCCTCGTGCTCGGCGCAACCTTGCGCTCCAAGTCCAGGTCGGCGAGCCACACATCGACCAGGTGCCGGAACGAGCTGCTCCCAGACAGTTCGCCATGCCCGACGGTCTGCTCGACACGCTCCGCGAGCAGTTCTTTGAGTTTGCGCGCTGCGGACTGCTGTGATGCAGCCGTGGCCTGGATGCGCCGGAGGACTCCGTCGTGGTCACGGAAACGCGCGAACGCGCGGAACCGGCCGCCCGGAGCCTTCTCGTAGTAGATCTCGCCGAACGTGCCGATCGGGGTGCGTGGCCTAGCCATGATCGATCACCGCCCGTCCGGCCTGTGACCTGGTTCGGTCTCGCGCTGGTCGGTCAGCCAACGAAGGACGTCGCTCTCCGCGAAGCGGACTCGTCCGCCTACTCGGATCGCGCAGGGCCCCTTGCCGTCGGTACGCCAGTCCCGGATGGTGGTGACCGGGACGTCGAGGTACTCGGCAAGGGCCTCGATCGTCAGTAGCGGCTCCAAGCCGCTCAGGGTGGATTTGGTGTCCATAGCCAACAGGTGTGATGGCCGTTCCGAGCGCGTCCGTGGCGCTCCATGACACTCCGTGCTGACCTCCGCGGAGGAGGATCGGGAGGATTCCTCGGCAGGGTTTCTGGCCGGTTTCTGGCTGTCTGATCAAGTCTCAAATGCTTTCAGGCTCGGAGATCCGTGATCTCCGAGCCTGAACTTTGTAGCGGGGGCAGGATTTGAACCTGCGACCTCTGGACTTGAGGTCGCGACCCCGGATGGCGACGAGGCGGCTAGAGGTCGCGAGGTAACAACTGCCCACCTTCAGGGCGAGGGCACCCGTCATGAAGGAGCAGCTATGAACACCAAGATCAACCCGCGGACGACCGTCGCCGACCTGGTCGGCTTCTGGGTGGAGCAGCTTCGAGCCGAGCAACGCCTCTCCCGGACAACGATCGATGAGTACGAGCGAGTCCTGCACAATCTCGTCATTCCCAGACTCGGCGCTCTGAGCATCAGTGAGGTCGCGACCGACCGGATCAACGACGTCCTTCTCGAACTGGGCGAACAGAGCCTGAACCGCCAGCGCAAGGCCAAGGTCGTCTTGGGCGCCATGCTCGACACCGCCGTCGAGGTCGGAGCTCTCACCGTCAATCCGGTCCGGGGCTCGCTGAGCATTAGTCGACCCGCGCCGGACCATCGGTCGCTCACAGAAACTGAACTCGAATCCGTGCGCACAGCAGTGCGGGCATGGCTCGGAAAGGAGCGCTCAGGGCCGAAGTCATCGGGCGACATCGCCGACATCATCGAGGTGATGCTCGCGACCGGGGCTCGGATCGGCGAGGTGCTCGCGCTCCGCTGGCGTGACATCGACCTTGGGGCGAGGGTCGTCGACGTCAACGCCACGATCAAGACGGAGTCCGGCATCGGAACCTATCGAAAGCCTCTCGCGCGTGCCCGACTCGTCGCCCTGCCCGATGGAGCGGCCCTGATGCTCCAGGAGCGGCGCCGCACGTCCCGCGACAACTTCCTCGACGCGGTGTTCCCGACCCGCAATCTCACATGGCAGCAAGTCAACAACGTGGAGCGACGTTGGCGGCAGATTCGCCGCGAGGCGGGTCTCGAGTGGGTCACACCCGATGCGTTCCGTCGGACGCCCCGCGGCGCCGATCCACGTCGGCCGGCGCCTCCGCAATGCTAGGCAACTGCGTCGTCATCGCTTTCACGGTCCACCGAAGCGATCAGTTCCTCCTCGCGGTCCGCTGGAGGGTTTGTCAGCAGGGACCCGTCGGGCTTGGCCGGTCTCAGGGTGCGTTCCAGGTGCGCGGCAG
>JAKDNC010000056.1 GCA_030452025.1 Nocardioides sp.
GGCGTCGCTGAGCAGCAACCCGCGCTACCAGCTGCTCAGCGACCAGATCCTTGCTGCCCGCGGGGAGGACATCGAGATCGACATTCGCGGCATCGAGCGGCTTCGGGCGACCGCAGACTCCATCGTCCCCGAGGCCGCATGCACCAGCACCCAGCTGCACGTCCAGACCTCGCCGGACGACTTCGCGGCCTACTGGAATGCCTCCCAGGCGATCGCAGCCATCCAGCTCGCGGTGGGGGCGAACTCTCCGTTCCTCCTCGGTCAGGAGCTGTGGCGCGAGACCCGCATTCCCCTCTTCGAGCAGGCCACGGACACGCGGAGCGAGGAGTTCAAGGCGCAGGGTGTGCGCCCCCGTGTGTGGTTCGGCGAGCGCTGGGTCACCACGGTCTTCGACCTGTTCGAGGAGAACGTCCGCTACTTTCCTGCGCTCCTCCCGGTGACCACGGAGGAGGACCCCCTGGAGGTCCTCGAGGCAGGCGGCATCCCCGAGCTCTCCGAGCTGCGGCTCCACAACGGCACCGTCTACCGCTGGAACCGGCCGATCTACGACATCGCGGACGGCGTGCCTCACCTGCGCGTGGAGAACAGGGTCCTCGCTGCCGGGCCCACGGTCATCGACACCATGGCGAACGCGGCCTTCTACTTCGGGCTGGTCCGTGCCCTGGCCGAGCACGAGCGGCCGCTGTGGTCCCAGATGTCCTTCAGCGCGGCGGAGGAGAACTTCCACACTGCGGCGCGGCAGGGGATCGAGGCGCAGGTGTACTGGCCAGGCGTGGGGCAGGTGTCCGCCACCGAGCTGGTCCTGCGCCGGCTGTTGCCCCTGGCCTACGACGGCCTCGCGGCGTGGGGTGTCGACCACGACGAGGCCGCGGAGTTCCTGGGCGTGATCGAACAGCGCTGCCTGCTCGGCCACAACGGTGCCAGCTGGTTCGCCGGCCGATTCCACACCTACGCCGACAAGGTCGACCGCGCGGATGCGTTGCGCCGAACACTGGTCGACTACCGCGGGCTGATGCACACCAACGCGCCGGTGCACACATGGGAACGGTGACTGGCCAGGGCTCCACAGGGCTCCGTCAGGTCGGGCCGAGTTGCGGGCGGATCCGGAGCCGCTTCCACTCCCGGCGCTGGACCCCGTGGGGTTGATACCACCCGCCCTTGGTGACCACCACCATGCAGCGTGGGGTCACCAAGGCTGCCTCGAACGCGCGATCGATCGGGCCCATCCACGCGGCATCCTCGTCATGGGGGAGGGGCGCGCCGGACCGGGTCAGCCAGGCTGACGGGACGGTGGCACCCACCTGGTGGAGCACGCTGTCAAGGAGCTCGGCAACGATGTCGGTCCGAAGCCCGGCATCGAGACGGTCGCCGGGACCGACCAGCCAGGTCGTGGGCGTGCCCGTCAGGTCGCCGACGTGGAGCATCGGAGGGAATCGCCGGCGCCGTTCACCCGTCCGGAACCGGTGGACCGCCTCCCGCAGGTCGCCCAGCAGCTCGTGGTCATACATGCCGGTCAGCATGCCGCAGCCACCCCTGGACCGCATCCGGCTCTCCACAGGTCCGGCGGACGGTGGCAAGATGGACCCATGGCCATCAACATCACCGGGGACGCCGCCGCAGACAAGGTCCTCTCCGAGGACCCGTTCGCTCTGGTCTGCGGGATGCTTCTGGACCAGCAGTATCCGATGGAGCATGCCTTCCGGGGGCCGGCCAAGATCCTCGACCGCTTCGGCAACCTGGACCCGGCCCTGATCGCGGAGGCCGACCCCGAGGAGTTCGCGGCGATGTGTGCCACCACACCGGCCGTGCATCGCTTCCCGGGCTCGATGGCCACCCGCATCCAGGCACTCGCCGCGCTGGTCGTGGAGAAGTACGACGGCCACGCCTCGCGCCTCTGGGAAGAGGCCTCGGACGGGAAGGACCTGTTCAAGCGGATCCAGGAGCTGCCCGGCTTCGGCAAGCAGAAGTCGCAGATCCTCGTGGCTCTGCTCGCCAAGCAGCTCGACGTACGTCCCGATGGCTGGGAAACTGTCGCGGGAGATTACTCGCAGCCGGGGCGTCGCTCCGTCGCCGATGTGATCGATCCCCAGTCACTGCAGGAAGTTCGCGACTTCAAGAAGCAGAAGAAGGCCGCTGCGAAGGCTTCCTCGGATGCGTGATGACGCCCGGTCCAGCCCGAGGGTTGGATGCGTGGGTGGGCGTGGCATAATGTGAACGCGGCTCTTGACGTTACCGGGCTTTGCCGCGCCCCAATTGTTCTTCCGAGAGGTGTTCGTGTCTTCGAGCTCGCGAAAGTTGCTTCCTGCCGAGGTCTTGTCCCATCCCGAGATCGTCGGTCTGGCGGACTCTGCCGGCCCCAACGGGACGCTGACGCCCGAGGCTGTGCGCCGGGCGAGTGAAGCTGCCGACATCGAGCCTCGCCACCTGCGCGCCCTGCTGGTGCACCTGAGCAGTCAGGGCATCACGGTCGCGGTGAACGCCGACGACCATGCCAAGGCCGTGGCTGCGGCCGCTCCGCGCAAGACCACCAGTGCGAGCGCCGCGACGAAGAAGACCGCTGCGAAGAAGCCGGCCACCAAGGCCGCGGCGAAGAAGGCACCCGCGAAGAAGGCCGCCGCCAAGAAGGCGGTTGCTGTCGAGGAGACCGTCGAGGTCGAGGTGCCGGCCGTCGCGGTCGTGGGCCCGGACGGCAAGAAGATCCTCCCGGACATTCCCGACGCCCAGTTCGAGAAGGACGTCAAGGTCGACCCGACGATCAAGGAAGACGAGAAGCAGGCCTTCACCGTCTCCCAGGCCGACGAGACTGACGAGCCCGAGCAGCAGGTCATGGTTGCCGGTGCCACCGCCGACCCGGTCAAGGACTACCTCAAGCAGATCGGCAAGGTGCCGCTCCTCAACGCCGAGATGGAGGTCGAGCTCGCCAAGCGGATCGAGGCCGGTCTCTTCTCCGAGGAGAAGGTCGTCAAGGGCGGCAAGATCACTCCCAAGATGCTCGAGGAGCTCGAGTGGATCGTTGATGACGGCCGCCGTGCCAAGAACCACCTCCTGGAGGCCAACCTCCGGCTGGTGGTCTCGCTGGCCAAGCGCTACACCGGGCGCGGCATGCTCTTCCTGGACCTGATCCAGGAGGGCAACCTCGGCCTGATCCGTGCGGTCGAGAAGTTCGACTACACCAAGGGCTACAAGTTCTCCACCTACGCCACGTGGTGGATCCGCCAGGCCATCACCCGCGCCATGGCCGATCAGGCACGCACCATCCGTATCCCGGTGCACATGGTCGAGGTCATCAACAAGCTGGCCCGCGTCCAGCGCCAGATGCTCCAGGACCTGGGTCGCGAGCCCCTGCCCGAGGAGCTCGCCAAGGAGCTCGACATGACCCCCGAGAAGGTCATCGAGGTCCAGAAGTACGGCCGCGAGCCGATCTCCCTGCACACCCCGCTGGGTGAGGACGGGGACTCCGAGTTCGGTGACCTGATCGAGGACTCCGAGGCCATTGTCCCGGCCGATGCCGTGAGCTTCACGCTCCTGCAGGAGCAACTCCATGCCGTCCTCGACACTCTCTCCGAGCGTGAGGCGGGCGTGGTCAGCATGCGCTTCGGCCTGACCGACGGCCAGCCCAAGACCCTGGACGAGATCGGCAAGGTCTACGGCGTGACCCGCGAGCGGATCCGTCAGATCGAGTCCAAGACGATGTCGAAGCTGCGCCACCCGAGTCGTTCCCAGGTCCTGCGCGACTATCTCGACTGAGCAGGTTCAGGGGCTCGAGCAATTGACTCTCGACGTACGGCGATCCCGGGACTAGTCTCCGGGTGGGCACCTCGCCCGTTCACACGAACGATTCTCGGGAGTCAACGTGTCACGTCGAATCACTGCACCCGGAAAGATCCGGGTCGCGGCAATCCTCGGTGCGATGGTCGTTGCCGGTCTGGTCTCCACGGTCAACCAGCCCGTCGCTTCGGCCACCAACTGGAAGGCGTGCCTTTCAGGCACCACCGACCGTCAGGCGGTCTTCGACCGCGCAGCTGAGATCAGTGGTGTCCCCGCTGAAGTATTGCTGGGCGTGTCATTCATGCAGTCGCGCTGGGATGCCCACGGGGCGGCGCCGAGCACCTCGGGCGGCTATGGCCCGATGCACCTCACTGCGGTCCCTGACACCCGTGCGGACCCTGACCCGCTCGGCAAGGGCGAGGAGGGTCACACCCGAACCACGAAACCACGCGTGCGCTCCTCGACGATGGATGAGGAGACCCTGCGCACCTTGGACGCCGCTGCCGAGCTGACCGGGCTCGCCCCGAGCCGGCTGAAGCGCGACGCGGTCGCCAACGTCTGCGCGGGTGCGGCCCTGATCGCGGACTACCAGGCCGATGCCGGGGGTGCCACCGAGCTCGATGACTGGAGCGCGGCCGTGGCCCGCTACAGCGGCGCTTCCAACCGCGCCACCGGCCTGAGGTTCGCCCGGCAGGTCTTCGCCACGATCCGCAGCGGTGAGAGCCGCACGACCAACGACGGTCAGCAGGTCTCGCTGGCTCCGGTGCCGGCGGCCCGCGTGGACGTGGCCGCCGTGGACGAACTGGATCTCCTCGTCGCCGACCCGGGCGCCACAGACTGCCCTGCCCGCCTCGGATGTCTATCCATACCCGCTCCCTATGAGTGGTTCGGAGAGCCCGAGCCCGGCAAATACGGAAACCATGACCTCGCGGACCGTCCGAACGACCTCGACATCGACTACATCCTGGTCCACGACACCGAGGCGACCTGGGACACGACGTTGGACCTGGTGACCACGCCGACCTACCTCGCCTGGAACTACTCGCTGCGCTCGGTAGACGGGAAGATTGCTCAGCACCTCGACAGCAGCGACGTCGGCTGGCACGCCGGCAACTGGTACGTGAACATGCACTCGATCGGGATCGAGCACGAGGGCTTCGCGATCGAGGGGGCGAGCTGGTACACCGAGACGCTGTATCGCAACTCCGCCCGGTTGGTGCGACACCTCGCCCGGAAGTACGACGTCCCGCTGGACCGCAGTCACATCATCGGACACGACCAGGTGCCGGGGACCATCCCGAAAACCGTCCGGGGCATGCACTGGGACCCGGGACCGTACTGGGACTGGGAGCACTACTTCAAGCTGCTCGGCGCCCCGATCAAGCCGGGCCGCCGGGGCCGCAGCGACGTGGTGACCGTTCGCCCGGGCTTCGAACGCAACAAACAGGTGGTGACCGGCTGCGAGGACGGCACCTGCGCCACGCAGGGCACCAACTTCGTCTACCTGCGCACCGCCCCTTCGACAGACGCGCCGTTGGTCAAGGACATCGGGCTGCACCCGGACGGCTCGCCGTCGACCACGCACGTCTCGGACATCGGCGCCAGGGCCGCGGCCGGCCACAAGTTCTTGGTGGCCCAGCGGCGGCGTCACTGGACCGGGGTCTGGTACCTCGGTGAGATCGCCTGGGTGCACAACCCGAGGCGGGGGCGCGGCCGGGTCCTGGTGCCCTCCCGGGGAAAGGTCGTCGTGACCGCAGGCGACGAGGCGGTGCCGGTCTACGGACGCGCCTACCCGGAGGAATCGGCGTACCCCGAGGAGATCCCGTACCAGGAGGTGACACCGCTGCAGTACACGATCAAACCCGGTCAGGCCTACGTGGTGGGGGACGCCGATCCCGAGACCGACTACTACTACGCGAAGACGTTCAACTGCGAACTCCTCGCGCTGGACTGCACGGAGGTGGAAGGGGAAGATGCCTACCTGCAGATCTGGTTCGGACATCGGATCGCCTACGTCCGTGCCGCGGACGTGGAGGTCCGCCGCGGCATCCGGCCGCGGCACTAGCCGGACCCTGGTCCCCGGGGCGCCGGGGTCAGGTGAGAACGACGCCGGTTGCCCATGTGAGAGCGGCCAGGACTCCGGCGCTGAACTCGATCAGCATCGAGGCACCGACCGCCTTGACTTCGGCCACCGTTGAACGTGAGGCGTCACCGCTGCCCAAACGCCTGTACTCGGCGAGGTAGACGCCGGCGACGAAGCCGACCACGATCCCGACCACGGGAATCACGAAGAAGCCGACCACTCCCAGCAGCCCGCCCAGGAGCAGCGTGCTGCTCGGAACCCCTGCCCGGGTCATCTGCCGCCCCGGGACGGCGTACTTCACGATGGTGCCGAGGAGCAGCCAGACCGCGACGATCGAGAAGATCACCCACGCCGTGGATCCCCCCGTCGTCCAGGCCCAGACCAGCACGGCGATGCCGATCAGGCCCGTGCCGGGCAGGAGCGGGACGACGATGCCCACGAGCCCGAGGGCTATCGCCAGGCTGATTCCGACTTCGAGAAGGGTCACCGCCACACCCTAGGTGGGCTGGAACGCGCGAACGGCCCCCCCCCAAAGCGGGTCGGGGCCGTTCGAAGCTCGGATATCAGTCGGTCGTCGCCGCGGGCGGCGTACCTTCGCGCTTGTGGGTCTCGTCAATGACCGAGACGGCCACCTCGCGAAGCTTCTCGTCATGCTCACGCGCGTGGTGCGCGCAGAAGAGCAACTCGAGTCCGGAGGCCAGTTCCACGCGAAGGTAGGCCTGGGCGCCGCAACGGTCGCAACGATCTGCCGCAGTCAAGGCGGCGGAGCTGGGGGCAACTGCAGTAGTCACTTCGGCCTCACTTTCTCTTCGTTGTCTGGCTCAACGAGTCGGGGGGTGGAAACATTCCCACCTGCTCGTGTTGCCTGACACAACATCCAATCATGATTGGTCCCACCCAGGGGTGGAACCCTCCACACCTCGGACAGGATTGGCGCCGGATCGTGTCCGCTCCGTGATCGAATCACGCCTTCAACATAGGTCGGTCGGTCAAGGAACCCCGGGATGCGTGGGCGTGTCGCGGCTCCACCGGCGCGGGTTCCGCGATTCGCTGCACTCGGCCGGGTAGATTTGTGCTCGGGAATCACGACAGAGGAATCATCATCGACAACACGTACAACGCAGCCCACCTCCTGGTCCTGGAGGGGCTCGAAGCCGTCCGCAAGCGACCTGGGATGTACATCGGGTCGACCGACACCCGCGGTCTCATGCACTGTGTGTGGGAGATCATCGACAACGGCGTGGACGAGGCGCTCGCGGGCGCCGCGCAACGCATCGAGGTGACCCTCCACCCCGACGGCTCCCTCGAGGTGCACGACGACGGACGCGGCATCCCCACAGACAAGGAGCCCAAGACCGGGCTGCCCGGTGTCGAGGTCGTCGCGACGAAGCTCCACGCCGGGGGCAAGTTCGGCGGCGGCTCGTACGTCGCGACCGGTGGCCTGCACGGCGTCGGCCTGTCGGTGGTCAACGCGCTCTCCGCGCGGATGGACATCGACGTGGAACGCTCCCCGTCGACGCAGGGGCTCTCCTTCCGTTGCGGCATCCCCGGCGTCTTCGACGGCGACGACTCCACAGCAGCGTTCACCCCCAAGTCTGGGCTGACCCGCAAGGGCAAGCGAGTTGCCAAGGGCAAGACCGGCACCCGCATCCGGTTCTGGCCGGACCGGCAGATCTTCACCAGGGACGCCGGCTACGTCTACGACGAACTGATCACCCGCGCCCGCCAGACCTCCTTCATCGTCCCGGGCCTCGAGCTGGTCATCCGCGACCAGCGAGGGCCGGACCCGGTCGAGGAGAAGTTCCGTCACGACGGCGGGATCGGTGAATACACGGACTTCCTCTCCGAGGGCGACCCGGTCACCGATGTGCTCCGCCTGCAGGGAAACGACACCTTCACCGAGACGGTTCCGATGCTCGACGAGAACGGTCAGATGAGCCCGCAGGAGGTCGAGCGCGACCTCGGTGTGGACATCGCGCTGCGATGGACCAACAGCTACGACACGACACTGCGTTCCTACGTCAACGTGATCGCCACGCCCAAGGGCGGCACGCACGTGAACGGGTTCGAGCAGGCGATCACCAAGACGTTCAACGAGACGATGCGCGCCTCCAGGGCGCTGAAGACCAACGACGTCGACGTGGTCAAGGACGACGTGCTCGAGGGGATGACCGCGGTGGTCACCGTGCGTCTTGCCGAGCCGCAGTTCGAGGGGCAGACCAAGGAGATCCTCGGTACGTCGGCCGCGCGCAGCGTCGTGCGCAAGATCGCCTCCGCGGAGCTCAAGAAGTTCCTCACCTCCACCAAACGGGCCGAGAAGGCCCAGGCCAAGCTGGTCATGGAGAAGGTGGTCGGAGCCTCGAAGACCCGGATCGCGGCTCGTCAGCACAAGGAGACCCAGCGCCGCAAGAATGCGCTCGAGTCGTCCGCGCTGCCCGCGAAGCTGGTCGACTGCCGGTCCAACGACGTCGAGCGCAGCGAGCTCTTCATCGTCGAGGGGGACTCCGCGCTCGGCACGGCGAAGCTGGCGCGCAACTCCGAGTTCCAGGCGTTGCTGCCGATCCGCGGCAAGATCCTCAACGTCCAGAAGGCCTCGGTCGGGGACATGCTCAAGAACGCCGAGTGTGCCTCGATCATCCAGGTGGTCGGCGCCGGCTCGGGACGTACGTTCGAGCTGGACGCCGCCCGCTACGGCCGCATCATCTTCATGGCCGACGCCGACTCCGACGGTGCCCACATCCGTTGCCTGCTGGCAACGCTCTTCTTCAAGTACATGCCTGAGCTGATCAAGGAGGGGCGGGTCTACTCCGCGGTGCCGCCGTTGCACCGGATCGAGGTCAGCCGCCCCAAGAAGGGCATGGACAAGTACATCTACACCTATTCCGACGCGGAGCTGCAACGGAAGCTGGCCGAGTTGAAGCGCAAGAACGTGTCATGGAAGGACCCGGTCCAGCGCTACAAGGGGTTGGGTGAGATGGACGCCGACCAGCTGGCCGAGACCACGATGGACCCGCGCCAACGGACCCTGCGTCGGATCACGGTCGACGATGCCGACGAGGCGGTCAAGGTCTTCGAGCTGCTGATGGGCTCGGAGGTCGCGCCGCGCAAGGAGTTCATCGTCCAGGGCGCGTACGACGTGGATGCGGCCGCACTCGACGCCTGAGGTCAGAACTTCTGCTCGAGCAGGCCCGTGTCGACGTCGTAGAGGAAGCCTCCGACCTTGACCGAGTCGGGGATCAGCGGGTGCGAGGTGACCCCACGAATGTCTTCGTGCAGGGCCGCGACCTGGTCGGCGACGACGTGGAAGTGCTGCCAACTCGCGTCTTGGCCGGCTGACTCTCCGACGGCCTCACGCAGCTCCGCCTCGCTCTTGGAGGACATCGCGCAGCGGGTGTGGGGGATCACCAGGATCCTGTGCACTTTGAGCAGGTGCACGCCCAGGACCAGCGCCTCGAGGGCCGCGCCGGTGATGCGTCCCCCCGGGTTGCGGAAGATCTTCGCGTCGCCGGGCTTGAGGCCCAGCATGTTCAGCGGATCGATCCGGGAGTCCATGCAGGTGACCACGGCCACCCCTGCGTGGGCGACACCGTCGAACCCACCCAGGCCGAAGTCGGCAGCGAAGTCTCTGTTGGCAGCGAGCAAGTCATCGAAGTCAGCCACGTCCTCAAATGTAACGCCTGCGGCCGCGGAGCCCCGCCATGGGTCGGATGCCGGGACGATCAGCCTGCGGCGCGCAGCAGCTTGCCGGTGTCCAGGTCGCGGGTGTCGGCCCGGGCGAAGAGCACCAGGGCCAGGACGGCGGCGAGCACTGCGCAACCGGCTGCTCCGTAGAACACGGTGTGCTCCTGGATCAGCGCGGCCTTGGTGCCGCAGTGTTTGCCGGCCTCGTCCTGGCAGGCGGAGAGCGCCCCGTGGAACTTGCGCAGCCCCCAAGTGGTCAGGGCCGAGATCCCCACCAGCATGCCGACCATCCGGGCCACGACGACCAGCGCGGAAGCAACGCCGTGGACGGCGTCGTCCGTGCTCGCGAGGAGCGCTGCGTTGACGGGCGCCAGGGCGAGACCGAACCCGAGCCCGGTCAGCACGAGCACGACGTTGCTGCTGAAGGAGTGCAGCGAGTTCTCGTCCCACTGGGCCATCCACACGAATCCGCCCGCGGCGGCGAACATGCCGAGCGCAGTGACCACGCCGGTGGGGAACCGACGGCAGAGGTAACCGCCGACCACGGCGCCGACGGGGAGTGCGACAAGGAACCGCAGCAGGACCAGCGCCGCGAGCAGCTGGGAGTCCCGGTAGATCGTCGTGCGGGCGAAGATCGGGATGTCGATCAGCGCCGCGATGAGGGCGGACCCGATGAAGAAGCTCACCACCAGGGACCCCCAGGCCGGCACCTTTGCCAGAGCCAGACGTGGGATCAGGGGATCGGCTGCGCGACGCAGGTGAACGACGAAGAGCACGACTGCCACCGCAGAGCCGAGCAGGTACCAGTGACCCTGGTCGGAGAAGACCTGCACCTCGGGATCGGCGGTGGCGAAGGCGAGGATGATCCCGGCCAGGGCAGTGCCGAGCAGCAGCGCGCCCACCAGGTCAGCCTCGATCATGCTGCGCACCCAGCTGCGCAGGTCGACCAGCGGATGCCGGGCGAAGAGGCACCGGCCGAGCAGCACCAGCAGCGGCAGCAGGGTGATCAGGCCGATCGGGGTCAGCCAGCGTCCCTCGCCGGCGTAGGGGACGAAGATCTCGCCCCATGTGAGGTCCCGCTGGATCCTGGCCGGGCGCAGCGCGAGGAGCACGAATCCGATCACGGAGATCGCTATTGCGGCGATGCTGAGCCAGTCCACACGCCACCAGGCCCGCTCGCGGCTCTCTCCTCCCAGGGCTCGCAGCGCCAGGGCCAGGATCACTCCGACGACCAGGTTGA
The DNA here is from genome assembly GCA_030452025.1 of Nocardioides sp. Lineage (GTDB taxonomy): Bacteria > Actinomycetota > Actinomycetes > Propionibacteriales > Nocardioidaceae > Nocardioides. The sequence continues at coordinate 10,773 of JAKDNC010000056.1, forward strand.
CCAGGAAGATGACCTGCCAGGGGCCGAAGGCGAGGATCAGCGCCCCGAACAGGGGGCCGATCACGGACCCGAACTCCTGGACGCCCGAGACGACGCCGAGCGGGACCGACCGACGGTGGGCGGGGTAGAGGTCGGCAACCAGGGCCAGGGTGGCCGGCACCAGACCGCCGCCACCGACGCCCTGGAGGAACCGGCCGGTGACCATCGTGGTCATGTCGAAGGTCAGCGCCGTGATCAGCGAACCGACCGCGAACACCACGAGCGACATGACCAGCACCGGGACCCGGCCACGCAGGTCCGCGATCCGACCGATCAGCGGCAACATCGCGACATACCCCAGCAGGAAGCCGGAGACGATCGGAGCCGCGCGCTGCAGCTCGCTGATCGGGATCTGGACCGTGCCCATCATCTCGGGCAGTGCCAGCACCACCACATAGGTGTCGGCGGCGGCGAACGCGACGGCCACGGAGGCCAACGCGAGGAGGATCCGCGAGTGGGTCACGGAGCCTTGATGTCGGCTTCGGCGCCGTAGTTGTCGAAGTCGACGACGTAGGTCATGTCGCCGGTGCCCTCGTAGAACTCGCCGGTCACCGCCATCTGGCGCAACTCACTGTCGGAGGTGATCTGGTAGGTCACGTCGAACTCGTCATCGGCGGCCAGTGGGATCAGGACCTTGACCAGGTCACCCTCGAGGGTGCCGGAGTATTCATTGAGGACCTCGTCGTTGTTGGCGCCGCCGCGGGTCTGGTCGCCCTTCTCCACGTCGTCGG
>JAKDNC010000057.1 GCA_030452025.1 Nocardioides sp.
ACCCCGGGCCGACCTCGCCGACCTGGACTTCGAGACCATCTGCGGGGACGCCACCGCCGGCGACGGCGAAAAGCGTGTCGCGGTGCTGATCGACTACGGGCTCGACGCCGACGCGACCAACGGGGACGACGTGCCCGCGCCCACGGCGGACTGCGCGGTCGTTCCCGAGAAGGCGACGGGCCTGCAGGTGCTCGACTCCGTCGGCGAGACCCGCCTGGGCGACAAGAACTCCCTGTGCGCCATCAACGGCTACCCGGGAACCGGCTGTTTCGAACCGGCCAAGCAGGAGTCCGCCAAGGACGGCGACCCGGTCGAGTTCACCGTCGCGGGCGCCGGAGACGATTCGAGCAGTGACGAGGCCGACGAGGACTCCAACAACGGGATCCTCATCGGAGGCGCCGTCGTGGTGATCGTCGCCCTCGGGGTCGGCGGAGTGCTCCTGAACCGTCGGCGTTCGGCCTGACACCCACGTGCGTCCACACCACCGCGTCACCCATCCTCGTGTCCTGCACCCGGGCGCGTGGTGGTTGTGGGCCCTCGGCCTCGCCGCGGCGGCGAGCCGCACCCAGAATCCCGTGCCCCTACTGCTGATCATGGCGGTCACCTGGTTCGTGGTCGCCGCACGCCGAGGCAACACGCCCTGGGCCGCGTCGTACGCACTCTTCTTCAAGATCGCCATGGCCGTGATCCTGATCCACCTGGTCTTCCAGGCGCTCCTGTCGGGACACGTGCAGGGCCTGACCGTGTTGTTCACGCTCCCCGAGATCCCGCTGCCCGAGTCGACGGGCATCAAGATCGGTGGGCCGGTCACCCTCGAGGCCCTGCTCACCGCGTTGTACGTCGCGCTGCAGCTGGCCGCGATCTTCTGCTGCATCGGAGCGGCCAACGCACTGGGCAGCGCGCGCCGGCTGCTGCGCTACGTGCCCTCCGCGCTCTACGAGATCGGCATCGCCTGCGTCATCGCCCTGACCTTCGCGCCGCAGCTGGCCACCGACGCCCGCCGGGTCCGTGACGCGTCACGCCTTCGGGGCGGCACCGGAGGTCGGGTGCGTCGCCTCGGCCGGTTGGCCATGCCGGTCCTGGAGGGTGCCCTCGAGCGGTCCGTCGAGCTGGCCGCGGCGATGGACTCCCGCGGCTACGGGCGTACGACGTCCCGCTCGACCGGCTCGCGACGGGTCACCGTCACCCTCGTCCTGGTCGGCATGATGGGCATCTGCATCGGGCTGTACGGACTCCTGAACGGGACCGACAGCGCCTGGCTCGGCCTGCCGGCTCTGCTCGTGGGGACCGTGCTGGCCATGGGCGGCATGATCGTGGGCGGCCGTCGTACCGGCCGCACGAGATACCGGCCCGATCCCTGGGCGACACCCGAGCTGCTCGTGACGGGCAGCGGAGTCGTCGCGGCGGTGTCGATGTTCTGGCAGGCACGTGTCGACCCGACCTCCCTGCTGGTGGCCTCGCCGACCGACCTGCCCGCCGTGCCTGTCGTGGCCTGCCTCGGCATCCTCGTCGCGGCTCTTCCGGCGGTCCTCGCGCCGCCACTACCCCAGGGGGTGGCGCAATGATCACGTTTGAACGAGTGTCGGTGACCTACGACGGTGCCGACGTCCCAACCCTCCGCGACGTCGACCTGCACGTCCCCGAGGGCGAGATGGTCCTGGTGATGGGACGGACCGGGAGCGGCAAGTCCACGCTGCTGCGGGCGATCAACGGACTGGTTCCCTACTTCAGCGGGGGGACCCTCCGCGGCCGGGTGGTCGTCGACGGCCGCGACACCGCCACGCATCGGCCCCGCGACCTGGCAGACGTCGTCGGTTTCGTCGGCCAGGACCCGATGTCGGGCTTCGTCACCGACAACGTCGAGGACGAGCTCGCCTATGGCATGGAGTCCCTCGGCATCTCCGCGCCGGTGATGCGCAAGCGGGTCGAGGAGACCCTGGACCTCCTCGGCCTGGCCGATCTCCGGGGCCGCCCGCTGGCCAACCTGTCCGGTGGGCAGCAACAGCGCGTCGCCATCGGCTCAGTCCTCACGACCCACCCGCAGATCCTCGTCCTGGACGAACCCACCTCCGCGCTGGACCCGCTCGCCGCCGAGGACGTCCTGGCCACGCTCCGGCGTCTGGTCCACGACCTCGGGATGACGGTGGTGCTGGCCGAGCACCGGCTCGAACGCGTGGTCCAGTTCGTCGACACGATCGTCCACGTCCCCGGCAACGGTTCCCCCGTCACCCAGGGCGACCCCGCCTCGGTGCTGGCCAGGACCCCGATCGCCCCACCGATCGTGGAGCTCGGTCGGGTCGCTGGATGGGATCCGCTTCCGCTGACCGTCCGGGACGCACGCCGGCGCTCGGTCGACCTGCGGACCAGCCTGGCCGCCGTCCCCCCACCCGCGCACGACGCCCATGCCCTCGGCGACCCCGTCGCCGAGATCTGGGACCTGGTCGCCGGATACCCACGCCAGCCGGTGCTCAACGGCATCACCCTCGCTGTCCGGACCGGAGAGGTCGTGGCACTCATGGGCCGCAACGGTGCCGGCAAGTCCACGCTGCTGCGCAGCCTGGTGGGACTGCACCGCCCCGGATCGGGGCGTCTGGAAACCGGACCGACCGGGCTGGTTCCGCAGGTCCCCGAGGATCTGCTCTACGCGGCGACGGTGCGCGCCGAGTGCGCCACCGCGGACAAGGACGCGCATGCCGCGGCCGGCACCACCCGCGCGCTGCTGGACCGGTTGGCGCCCGGCATCGACGACGGGCACCACCCACGGGACCTCTCGGAGGGCCAGAAGCTGGCCCTGGCCCTCGCCGTGGTCCTTGCCGGGGAGCCGAAGCTGCTCCTCCTCGACGAGCCCACCCGGGGCCTCGACTACATCGCCAAGCGGCAGCTGGTGGTCATCCTCCGCGATCTGGCAGTCAACGGCCACGGCGTCCTGATGGCCACCCACGACGTCGAGCTGGTCGCCGAGGTCGCGTCCCGGGTCGCCGTGCTCGCCGACGGCGAGATCGTCGCCGACGGTGCGGCCCCGGACGTGGTGGTCTCCTCGCCGGCCTTTGCCCCCCAGGTGGCCAAGATCATGGCACCACAGGCGTGGCTCACCGCTGCCGACGTCGCCCACGCCCTGGGCCGGGACGGAACGGACCCCCGGGATGAGTGACGTCGTCGCCGTCAGGGTGCGCGCCGGCGCGGCGATCGCGCTCCTGGTCGCCAGCCTGGTCACCCTGGGCGCCTTCGGCTGGCCGTTCGTCATCGATTCGTCCGGAGGCGGGGAGTCTGCCTCCCACACCTCGGACGCGCCCTGGCTGTTCGCCCTGGTGCTGCCCCTGCTCGCTGCGATCGTGCTCGCCGAGCTCAACGCCGGGGGCATCGACAGCAAGGCGATCGCCCTGCTCGGCATGTTGTCGTCGGTGGGCGGCGCCCTTCGGGCCCTCTCTCCGGGCGTCGCCGGTCTCGAGCCCAGCTTTGCCCTGATCCTGCTCGGTGGCCGGGTGTTCGGCCGCGGCTTCGGGTTCGTCCAGGGATGCCTGTCCCTGTTCGTCGGTGCCCTGATCACCGGCGGGGTGGGTCCGTGGTTGCCCTTCCAGATGATGGCCGCCGGCTGGGTGGGGTTCCTCGCCGGGTGCCTCCCGCGGGCCCGCGGGCGCACCGAAGTCCTCGCCCTGGCCTCGCTCGGGTTCGTCGTCGGGCTGCTCTACGGCGCCCTGATGAACCTGTGGTTCTGGCCCTTCGTGCGGTACGGCGAAGGGCTCAGCTTCCAGCCCGGCGCCGCGGTGGCCGACAATCTGGCCGCCTACGTCCGGTACTACGTGACCACGTCGGTGGTCTGGGACGTCAGCCGGGGGATCTTCACGTTCCTGCTGATCCTGTTCGCGGGGAAACCTCTGCTGCGAGCCCTGCGTCGTGCATCGCGCAGGGCCGCGTTCGACGCGACGGTCACCTTCGAGCGTTGATCAGCTGAGCCTCTCGAGGATCAGCTCGCGCACCCGGCCCGCGTCGGCCTGTCCACGCATCTCCTTCATCACCGCGCCGATCAGTGCACCGGCAGCCGCGACCTTGCCGTCCCGGATCTTGTCGGCCACGTCCGGGTTCGCCTCGATCGCCTTGTCCACCGCGGCGCCGAGCGCACCGTCGTCCGAGACGATCTCGAGCCCACGGGCCGCGACGATCTCGTCGGGTGTGCCCTCACCGGCGAGCAGGCCGTCGAAGACCTGGCGGGCCAGCTTGTCGTTGATCCTGCCCTCGTCGACCAGCTCCTGCACCCGTGCGACGTCGGTGGGTGCGACGCCCAGGTCGGCCACATCGACACCCTTCTCGTTGGCGCGGCGGGCCATGTCGGAGAGCCACCACTTCCGGGCTGCCTGCGGTGATGCACCAGCGCCGATGGTCTCCTCGACCAGACCGAGCGCGCCGGCGCCGACCGTGTCGCGCATCTCGAGATCGGAGAAGCCCCACTCCTTCTGCAACCGGGCCCGCTTCTCCCGGGGCAGCTCGGGCAGGGTGCCGCGCAACTCCTCGACCCACTCCCGGGACGGGGCCACCGGCACCAGGTCGGGCTCAGGGAAGTAGCGGTAGTCGTCGGCGTCGGACTTCGGCCGACCGCTGAGGGTTACCCCGCTGTCCTCCTGCCAGTGCCGCGTCTCCTGCAGGATCGATCCGCCCTCGTCCAGGATCGCGGCGTGGCGCTGCATCTCGTAGCGCACCGCCCGCTCGACCGAACGCAGAGAGTTCACGTTCTTGGTCTCGGTGCGGGTGCCGAGCCCTCCGGAGCCGGCCGGGGCCAGCGACAGGTTCACGTCGGCCCGGATCGAGCCCTGGTCCATGCGTGCGTCCGAGACACCGAGCGCAACGATCAGCTCGCGCAGCTGGGCGACGTACGCCTTGGCGATCTCGGGTGCCTTCTCCCGCGATCCCATGATCGGCTTGGTGACGATCTCGATCAGGGGGATCCCGGCGCGGTTGTAGTCGACCAGCGAGTGGTCGGCTCCCTGGATGCGTCCGGTCGCGCCACCGACGTGGAGCGACTTGCCGGTGTCCTCCTCCATGTGGGCGCGCTCGATGTCGACCCGGAATGTCTCGGTGCCCTCGCCGGATCGGGCCGGGATCTCCACGTCGAGGTAGCCGTCGAAGGCGATCGGCTCGTCGTACTGCGAGGTCTGGAAGTTCTTCGGCATGTCCGGGTAGAAGTAGTTCTTCCGCGCGAAGCGGCACCACTCGGCGATCTCACAGTTCAGCGCGAGGCCGATGCGCATCGCCGACTCCACGGCCTTGGCATTGACGGCCGGCATCGCACCGGGCAGACCGAGACAGGTCGGGCAGGTCTGGGTGTTCGGCTCCCCACCGAAGACGGCGGGGCAGCCGCAGAACATCTTGGTGTTCGTGTTCAGCTCGACGTGGACCTCGAGGCCCATCGCCGGGTCGAACTTCTCGAGGGACTCCTCGAAGGACAGCAGCGTGTCGCTCATCAGGCGTCGGCTCCCTTCAGCTCGGGGGCGCGATCGAGGATCGCACCACCCCACTTCTTCTCCAGCAGGGCTTCCAGCGCAGCACCGACCCGGTAGAGCCGGTCGTCGGCGAGCGCCGGGGCCAGGACCTGGAAGCCGGCCGGCAGCCCGTCCTCGTCGGCGAGGCCGCTGGGCAGTGAGATGCCGGGGACTCCGGCCAGGTTGGCCGGGATGGTGGCGAGGTCGTTGAGGTACATCGCCACCGGGTCGTCGAGCTTCTCTCCCAGCTTGAACGCCGTGGTGGGAGCAGTCGGCGACACGAGCACGTCGACCTGTTCGAAGGCTGCGTCGAAGTCCCGACCGATCAACGTGCGGACCTTCTGCGCCTGCCCGTAGTAGGCGTCGTAGTAGCCACTGGACAGGGCATAGGTCCCGAGGATGATCCGACGCTTGACCTCGTCACCGAAGCCGGCGTCGCGTGAGGCCCGCATGACGTCCTCGGCAGACGGGTCGCCCTCGGGGACGACGCGCAGGCCGTAGCGCATCGCGTCGAACTTGGCGAGGTTGGAGGACGCCTCGGACGGCATGATCAGGTAGTACGCCGCCAGGGCGTGCACGAAGTTCGGACACGACACCTCGACCACTTCGGCGCCGGCCTCGACCAGCAGGTCGAGCGACTCCTGGAATCGGGCCAGGACGCCGGCCTGCCACCCTGATCCTGCGCTGGCCTCGCGACCGAGCTCGGTGATCACACCGACCCGCACACCACTCCGGTCACCGGTCGCGCCCTGGGGGGCCGCCTCGACCAGCGCGGGCAGCGGCGGGTCGACGGAGGTCGAGTCCCGGGGGTCGTGGCCGCCGACGATCTCGTGGAGCAGTGCGGAGTCCAGCACGGTCCGGGTGACCGGCCCGACCTGGTCCAGCGAGTTGGCCATCGCGACCAGACCGTAGCGGGAGATGCCGCCGTAGGTCGGCTTCACCCCGACGGTCCCGGTGACGGCGCCCGGCTGGCGGATCGATCCACCGGTGTCGGTGCCGAGGGCGATCGGTGCTTCGAAGGCGGCCACGGCTGCGGCCGAGCCGCCGCCGGAGCCACCGGGGATCCGGTCGAGGTCCCACGGGTTGTGGGTCGGGCCGTAGGCGGAGTGCTCGGTGGAGGAGCCCATCGCGAACTCGTCCATGTTGGTCTTGCCGAGGATCGGCAGCCCGGCGTCCTTGAGCTTGGTGACCACCGTGGCGTCGTACGGCGGGATCCAGCCCTCAAGGATCTTCGAGCCGCACGTGGTCGGCAGGCCGGTGGTGGTCAGGATGTCCTTGACCGCGATCGGTACGCCGTCCAGCGGCGAGCGCAGGTCACCGTCGCTGCGTCGGGCGTCGGACTCGGCGGCCTGGGCGAGCGCGCCCGCGGCGTCGACGTGGAGGAAGGCATGGATCGCGCCTTCCACAGCCGCGATCCGGTCGAGGTGGGCCTGGGTCAGCTCGACGGAGGTGGTCTCTCCAGCAGCCAGGGCATCGGCGAGCTCGGCGCCGGTCTTGCGTGTCCAGTCGCTCATGCTTGTCCTCGACTCGCTCATGCTTCCTCCCCAAGGATCCGCGGCACGCTGAACCGCTGCTGGTCGACCTCGGGAGCACCGGAGAGCGCCTGCTCGGCGGTCAGTCCGGGGACCACGACGTCCTCGCGGAAGACATTGGTCAGCGGGAGCGCGTGCGAGGTCGGTGCGATGTCGTCCGCGGCCGCTTCCTTGATGGAGGCGACCGACTCGAGGATCACCGAGAGCTGCGGCGCGATCTGGTCCAGCTCGGCGTCGGACAGGTCGATCCGGGCAAGGTCGGCGAGATGCTCGACCTCCTGACGCGTAATCTCAGGCATGCTCTGATCCTATGGTGGATCGCCTCCCAACCGAATCCCGGGTCAGCACGTCTTGCGGGGCAACAGTTACGAATCCTGACCGGCCCTACGTCATGCTGGTGCCATGCGTCGACCAACGATCATGGCTCCAGTCCTCACCGTCCTCGTCCTGGCCCTCGCACTCTGCGCGGGGTGCCAGGAGGACGGTGGAGACAAGGGCCGCCAGGAGACACCCACGGTCAAGAAGGACCCCGGCGGCAACCTGACTTACGTCGCGCTGGGCGACTCCTACTCCTCGGCACCGGGTGTCCCGGAGACCGACATGTCGAACCCCTGCCTGCGCTCATCGAACAACTACCCCTCCATGGTCGCCGACGCGCTGTCGATCCGGGACTTCGTCGACGTCACCTGCGGCGGCGCGACCACTAAGGACATGACGACCCCGCAGCAGGAAGGGACCGCGCCTCAGCTCGACGCACTCACCCCCAAGACCGACCTGGTCACCCTCGGCATCGGCGGGAACGACTCGGACGTCTTCTTCCATGCCATCTACCAGTGCGTCATGGTCGCCTCACAGGACCCGGACGGCTCTCCGTGCAGCGACCAGTCCGAACGCAGCGGCGTTGACCTCGACGCGGTCCTGACCACGACGCAGGAGTCCATCGTCAAGGTCGTCGAGGAGATCCAGCGCCGCTCTCCCAAGGCCAGGATCATTCTCGTCGGCTATCCGCAGCTGGTCCCTGCCCAGGGCGCCTGTGACGCGCTCCCCCTCGCAGCCGGCGACTACGAGTGGGCGCGCGGAGTGAACCGGAAGCTGGCGGACGCAGTGGCCGGGGCCGCGGACACGACGGAGACGACGTACGTCGACATGTGGAAGGCGAGCGCCGGGCACGACGCCTGCGCCGACAAGCCATGGGTGAACGGATCGAGCAACAACGAGTTCGCCGCAGCGTTCCACCCGCGCATCGAGGAGCAGGAGGCTGCCGCTGACCTGATCGTGCAGCAGGACCGAGACAAACTACCCTGAAGAACTAAGCCTTCCATCTACGCCAATTCTCCACCGTCGAATGACGTCAATCACCACGAGTCCACAATTCCCTGCACAGGAGGAAGGCGGCGCCTGTACGCACTGCCTTGAAGCGTTCCCGCTGCGTCAGCCCCCTGACTCACGAGTCCGTTCGAGAACCGACCTGCGAAGACTTTGGTACGAGTCAAAGGCGCCGATATAGGTCCACTCAATTTTTCCGTCGATCACAAGCACACTTGATGGAAGAGCATTCTGTGGGGCAACCTCCCTCAACTCGCTAGCCAAATGACTTTCGGAATCAACGTAATTGGGATACGTTACCCCAGATTCGTCAAGAAATGCACGAGCATTCTCCCGCGCAAAGTCGCGCGACACTCCCACTACGTCAATTCCCTCACGTTCGTTCAGTCGTTCCAAAATTGGCATTTCTTCTCGACAGGGCACACAATAGGAAGCCCAGAAATTGACGAGCACCGGAGCATCCGACCCCAACTGCAGAGCAGAGCCAGTGCCCGCAAGGGGCGAAACCCCAGCGATTTTAGTCGGAAACGATCGCGAATCAACTTTTACCCACCCAAGTTGCTCGGTCGAGATGCCACCATCGTCCGCACCTCGCGGCGTCGCGCACCCAATAGCCCCAAAAAGCAGAACAACCAGGAGCGTAGTCAAGGCGATTGGAGTCCTGATTTGCATGAGGGCCAGTCTACCAGTGGCAGGACAGAGGTCACCTCAGGGCCGTTGAGGTTCGATTCTGATCAGGTGAATGGATTGTCCTTCTTCGCCGATGTGGCACAATTGCACATTGGCCCACCATTGTTTCGATCTTGACCAACAAGAACCACCTTGACATACGCTATATTGCGACCCGAACGACTAATGGTGGGCGAATAGGACGTCTTACCGTTGCCACAACCATCAGAATCCCAAAAGATTCGCGTCCAATTCTCACTTCCATTCTTGAATGTAATTCGAAAGCGCGTACCAGCACTGTACGAATCGGGGGGACATGTGTCTTCCACCGAGAACTTCGTAGTAAATTTGCTCGCACCCTTGTAAGTTAGCGACCCACTTGTTGCCACGTCGCCACCATTAGGCACAAAAATATGCGCCGAAAGAACCCAGCCTTGCGCAGCTGAAGCTGGAGAAGTGCTGAGTAGCATCATCGCCAGTGTCGCAATGGACATAAATCCTGCTCGAACAATTCGACCCATGAGCCAACCCCCGTCATCTACTCTCGTCACACGATGTGACGAAGCCCACAGTAATGGTTGTGGTGGGCAAGTGTCGACTGTTCGACGAACTTCGCGGGAAACCAGTCTCCCCAGCGTCTCCATCCGTTCTCAGGCCCGTACCTCATGGCGCGTGATCCGAGCAGCGGCGGCGACGGTAGTTATCCGGACCGGACCCGGCGTGGACGCTCCGGGCCATCTGGGAGCGGCTCACATAGTGACAGCACAGGGATTCGGGAAGGCCAGGTCAGGCGTTTGCTGCGCAGCACGGTCCGCGGTGAGTAGCACCAGTGAGGGGATGGATAGACGCCACCCAGTCCCTCAGGTCTGCGAAATTCTACTCAATTTCGCAGGCCAGCTCGAGCAACGCAGCCAACGACTCGTACGCAAGCCCAGGCTAGCCGCCTGGGCCCGAAGATCATCGATCTGCACGACGGCCGACAGCTCCCCTGCCACGCGACACTCACGAGAGGCCACCGGTCAACTGCTAGGGGCATCCCTGGAGGAGCCCTCGGAATGTGGCATCACTACGACGGCCACCCGGCCGCCTACCCGGACTCGCACAGGTACCTCGACGCTCCGGCACCTCGATCTGCGGGGAGCACCCCAGCCGGTCCGGGAACAAGCATCTCAAACGAGCGTTGTTCCTTGGCGCGTTCGCATCACTTTCGGATCCGACAACGAGGGCGTCCTGCGACCGGAAACGAGCCCCTGGCAAGAAGCACAATACGGTGATCATCCGCCTAGCCCGCCGCCGCGTAGACGTCCTCCACGCATGCTCAAACACGGCACCATCCACGAGACCCGAAATAACCAACTGCCGCTTGACGAACTCCATGGGGACACCCCCGAAGGAATCACCACCGACACGAGATCCGACAGGCGACATCGCACTGCGGCTTCGACAGCCTGCACTTGACATCTCATCAACATCTCCTTACCTCAGCGAGTTTGGCCAGTTACTCCCCTGAAGGCGGTGCGGCTGCCTCCGGGCCGTCCGCGAGGAGCACGTCGAACCCGGCCTCGTCGAGGATCGGCACCTCGAGCTGCTCGGCCTTCTCGGCCTTCGACCCGGCGCTCTCCCCCGCAACGACATAGTCGGTCTTCTTCGACACCGACCCGGAGGCCTTGCCGCCGCGGGTGAGGATCGCTTCCTTGGCCGAGTCGCGGGTGTACTTCTCCAGAGAGCCGGTCACCACGATGGTCAGGCCTTCGAGGGTGCGCGCCACCGACTCGTCGCGCTCGTCCTCCATCGTGACCCCGGCGGCGGCCCACTTGTCGACGATTGCGTTGTGCCACTCGGAGCCCTCCTCGTCGAACCAGCGGCGGACCGAGGCGGCAATGGTCGGCCCCACGCCCTCGGTGTCGGCCAGCTTCTCCTCGTCGGCCTCCCGAACCGCCTGGAGAGAGCCGAACTGGGTGGCCAGGGCACGCGCTGCGGTCGGTCCGACATGGCGAATGGACAGCGCGACGATGACCCGCCACAACGGGACTCTCCTGGCCTGGTCGAGGTGGCCGAGGAGATGGGCACCGTTGGCGTTCAGGACCGGGTGGTCACCCTCGTCCTTCTTCGGCGCCCGGGTGAACAGCGGCGCCCGGAGGAGATCAGCCTCGGTGAGGTCGAAGATGTCACCCTCGTCCTGGATGACCTTGGCGCTCAGCAACGCGTCGGCCGCCTCCGACCCGAGCCCCTCGATGTCGAAGGCACCGCGGCCAGCCACATGGAAGACCCGGTCGAGCAGTTGGGCGGGGCACTTGCGGTGGTTGGGGCAACGCATGTCCTTGTCGCCCTCCTTCTGCTGGACCAGCGTGGTCGCGCAGGACGGACACTGCGTCGGCATCACCCACTCAGCCAGGCCCGCGGGGCGCAGCGGCAGGACGGGCCCGACGATCTCGGGGATCACGTCCCCC
>JAKDNC010000719.1 GCA_030452025.1 Nocardioides sp.
CTGGGATTCGCACGCATGACTCTGATCTCCCGGAACAGCTGTGTCAGTTGATGCGGCTCGGCGCGACGCCGACCGGAATTGGCGCTAGACGGTATGAGGACCTACGTTGGGGGCCGAGGGCCTCGTTCTGCAAATCTTCGTGGGTTGCCGGGTGAATGATTGTCACTGGTAGAGCCACATTTGCAGGTTGGGAGGCCCCCGGTGAGGAATCAGCGTACGAGTGTCGGTCTGGATGTGCACGCATTGTCGGTGGTCGGTTTCGGCATCGACGAAGACACTGGAGAAGTTTTCGAGCGACGTCTGACGCCTGCTCCTGACGATATTCTCGGTTGGCTGCGATCACTGCCGCAGCCGGCCAAGGCTGTCTACGAGGCCGGGCCGACAGGCTTCGGCCTCTATCGGGCGTTGCAGGCGGGCGGGGTCGCATGCGTTGTCGCGGCACCGTCGAAGCTGCAGCGTCCCGCTGGGGACCGGGTGAAAACCGATGCCCGGGACGCGATGCACCTGGCGCGGCTGCTGCGTCTGGACGAGGTCACCGCGGTCACGGTCCCGGCGGTCGAACAAGAAGCCGCACGGGATCTGGTTCGGGCCCGCGAAGACGCCCGCGGCGACCTGATGCGGGCCCGGCACCGGCTCTCGAAACTTCTGTTGCGCCACGGCATCGTCTACTCGGGTGGCCGCGCCTGGACCGGCGCACATGATGTGTGGCTTCGCAGCCAGAGGTTCGGCCAGCCGGCACTACAGGCCGCGTTCGAGTCGGACTACGAAACGATGGTCCTCACCCGCGGCCGGCGCGACCGGCTCGACTCCGCGATCACCGAGATGGCCGACGACAGCGTATGGACCCCCACGGTGCACAGGCTGTGCTGCCTGCGCGGGATATCGACACTAACCGGCTTCTCGTTGGCCGTCGAGATCGGCGACTGGGACCGGTTCACCGGCCGCAGCATCGGCGCCTATATGGGGCTGGTGCCCAGTGAGCATTCCTCCGGGACATCGCGTTCGCAAGGCTCGATCACCAAGACCGGCAATGGGCATGTGCGCCGGCTGTTGGTCGAAGCGGCGTGGCATCACCGCAAGGTGTATCGCGCACCGTCGACGGTGATGGGGGCTCGGTGGGCGAACGCCAGCCCGGCCGCGAGAGCCCGCGGGCATGCCGGCAACCACCGTTTGCACCACCGGTGGGAGCAGTTCACCGCACGGAAGAAACGCCCCGTGGTCGCCAATGTTGCGGTCGCCCGTGAACTTGCCGGCTGGTGCTGGTCGCTGGCCACACTCGAAGGCGGCTGAATCGAGCCTGCCCCACAATCTGATCGACACGGCGCCTCGCCGGTGGCAGCGTGAGGAACGATCTGCGAAACAGCTATGAGCAGCACCATGTCTGGTTCACACATGGTGCGACGCTCGCCCCTAGAGCAGCAGCTGCCGTTCCTGAATCGAACCATCGTCCTGCGGTAACCAACCCGCGAATATCAGTCTGACCAACGCGTCGTGAGTAACGACTTGAACCACCCCGGTGTGTCCGGAGACTGTCTCAAACGGTCGACTCCGCGAGTCGTGGCGCTGCTGTGCGAGCGTAGTACGCGGCCTCGAGTTCGGCGGGCGGGATGTCGCCGCAGTACTCGTACAGGCGCCGGTGATTGAACCAGTCCACCCACTCGGCGGTGGCGAACTCGACCTCGTCGACGGTCTTCCACGGCTTGCGCGGCTTGATCAGCTCTGTCTTGTACAACCCGTTTACCGTCTCGGCCAGTGCGTTGTCATACGAATCCCCAGTGCTTCCCACCGAGTCCGCGATGCCCGCCTCGGCAAGAACCTGCCCATGCCGGATCGAGGTGTACTGCACCCCCTTGTCGTGATGATTGACCAGTCCGGTGAAATCAGCTGGGCCGTACCGATTGCGGGTCCACACAGCCTGCTCCAGGGCATGGAGCACGAAGTCGGTCGTCATGCTCGTCGACGCCGACCAGCCCAGGATCCGACGCGCGTAAGCATCAATCACGAACGCCACATACACCCCCCCCGACCATGTCGACACGTATGTGAAGTCGGCGACCCACAGCCTGTCCGGGGCCAGCGGCGAGAACTGGCGAGAGACCAGATCCCGCGGGCA
>JAKDNC010000058.1 GCA_030452025.1 Nocardioides sp.
TTCGCAGCGGTGGTGCTGCTCAGCCGCAACTTCGTGCTCGCCGTGATCGCCGGTGCCGCGGTGGTGTTGTGGCCGCTGATCGTCGGCGGTGGGAAGGTCGAGCGCGCCACGTTGGCGAAGCTCGACGCGCTGGCCCAATGGACTGAGTCGCTGCGCGACCTTGCCCAGAAAGGTGCCGGTTTGGAGTCGGTGATCCCCAAGACGATCCCGACCGCCTCTGACGTTCTCGCGCCGCCGCTTCGGCACCTGTCGTTCCGGCTCAGCGTGCGGGTGCCCTTGCCTGAGGCCTTGAGCCTGTTCGCCGACGAGGTCGACGATGCTGGCGCTGACCTGGTGGTCGCGGCGCTGGCGCTGTCGGCTCGTCAACGCAAAGGTCAGCTTTCTCGTGTGCTCTCGGCCTTGTCGTCGGCGTTGCGAGATGAGCTGGAGGCGCGTACCAAGATTATGCGCGAACGCAATGTGGTGCGTCGTGAAGCCGCCCAGGTCGCGGGCCTGTCTGCCGTATTGGTCTTCGGCGCGACGCTATTCGCGCCACCAGCGCTTCCGGGCCCGGCGAGCGTGGCATCGGATGTGCTGCCCTTCGTGCTGGCTGGCGCGTTCTTCTTCGTGTTCTCCCGGGTTCGCAAGCTCGCCGAACCCGAGGCAGAACCACGCTTCCTGTCCGCGGCCAGCGAGGTACTTGAGGCAGCCACCTACCGGCCCAAGGGGGTGAGCCTGTGACCGCCGTGATCGGCTTAGGGATCTTGCTGGGTCTGGGCCTGCTGCAGTTGCGGTGGCTCGCCTTTCCACCGCCACCGGATCTGGTGACCGAGATCGACCGATGGCGGCGAGGCCGCGAGCGGGCGGGCCGGCGGGCGAGCACCGACGCACCAGTATCACCCTTGGGTCGGACCACCCGCTGGGTCAGTGAGACGCTGCGCGCCCACCGCCCCGAGTTCCTGGACACGCTGGCTCCCGATCTCGCGATCACGGGTCGGGACTTGCAGGCCTGGCTGGCCCGCGTCGTCACGACCACGGCAGCCTTGGCGCTGGGTCCCACCGCGCTCATGTTGCTGCGGCGCGCGGCAGATCCAGAGACGTCCCTGCAATGGGGTCCTTTGTTGGGCCTGGGCCTGGGGATCGCGGCGATCGTGCTCTCGGTCAAGGACCTGCAGGCGGAGGCGAGGCGCCGCCGCGAAGAGTTCACGCGTGCCCTGTCGATCTATCTGGATCTGGTCGCGATGAGCATGGAGGCCGGACAGGGACATGCTCAGGCGCTGCCAGCAGCCGCCCAGATCGGCACCGGCCGGGCGTTCACCGACCTGCGCACGGCCATCGAGCTCGCGCCCTCACGGGGCATCACCCCATGGGAAGCTCTGGGGCAGTTGGGTCAGCGGTATCGCATACCCGAACTACTCACCCTGCGCTCAAGTATCGAACTCGCCCAAGACGACGGAGCCCGCGTCAAAGAGTCACTGATCGCCCGCGCCACCACCATGCGCGCGGTCCGGTTGACGGCCGCAGTTGAGCGAGCGAACAAGGCCACGCAATCCATGACGCAACTCAACGTCGTCGCCGCCTTACTCGCCGGCTGCTATCTGGCCGGTCCTTACATTCTCGCGCTGCGCACCGCAGCGGGCGCGCCGGGATAAGCGGACGAATTGGCGCTGCGACACGAGTCGGTAGTAATCGAGACAGGAGGAAACCACGATGGTCCGGATCATCGGCAAAGTGATGCACACCGTGAGGGCCAGGCTCTCGCAGCCACGAAACGAGCGCGGTGAGGGGGCTGTGCCGTGGCTGGTGGTGCTCGGCTTCGGCGTGGCAATCGCCATCTTCGCGGGTGACTCGGTCATGGCCTTTGCTCAGTCCTTGGTTGGCCAGCTCGGCGGCAAGTAGCAATCGCGCGATCGGCACCAGCAAGGACGGGACCTCGGAGAAAGGAGGAGACGGTGTCACGCTTACCACTTTGGCCTGTGCGCGGTCGTCGCCGCGATGAACGCGGCTCCGGAGGCGTGCAGTTTCTCATCACCTTCGTCGCGATCTTCTTCCTGTTCACCAGCCTGGTGCAGTACGGCATCCGCATGCATGCCGACCGGATGGCCCAAGCGGCCGCACGCGAGGCCGCAATCAGCACTGCACGATTCGACGGCACCACCGACGCCGGCCGCGCAACCGCCAGCGACTACCTATCGACCAGCGGCGCCATCGCCATTACAGGATCGACGGTCACGGTGACCCGGTCGGCCACCGAGGCCCGCGTGACGGTCACGGTCACGATGGTGCGCTTGGCGCCGTGGCTTGCCGATCCGATCACATCGGTCGCCACCGCTCCGCGCGAACGGTTTGTGCCGTGAGGGCGCCAGTCCAGCAAGCCGGACGACGCAAAACCGGCGGGCGAACGGAAGCGGATTCACGCTTTCAGCCGGGTCGAGTCCGTCGACTCCGGGGAACTGGCCGTGGTTGCGACGAGCGGGGATCAGCAGGCGTGGAGTTGCTGATCACCGCCACAGCGTCGGTCGCGCTGGTGATCGTCGTGGTCGCTGTAGGTCGCTACGTCGATGGCCCGGCTCAAGCCAACGACGCCGCCTATGCGGCCGCACGCGCTGCTTCGCTCGCGCCGAGCCAGTTGCAGGGCTACGCCGATGGCCGGCAGGCGGCATCCGATGCCCTCGCTGAACGCGGCAAGAGCTGCCAGAACCTCATAGTGTCCTTCGCGGGAAGCGATTTCAGACCGGGGGGCCAAGTGGTCGCCGAGGTGAGTTGCACAGTCAACTTGACCGACACCGGCACGCTGGGCAAGCAACTGGGAGTGAGCCCCCATACGGAGTTTCGAGAGCGTGCGGTGGTGCCGATCGAGCGCTACCGCGTCATTGCTGGCGGTGCACGCACATGACGCTGCTGCCTGCGAGGATTCGTACCCTCGGCGATCGTGCCCGCCACGACCGGGACGAGCGGGGTGTGGCAGCGGTTTGGCTGCTCATCATCGCCGCGACAGCCTTCGTGGGATTGGTCGGTTTGGTCGGTGGGGGCGGGGAACTAGTCAATTACCAAATCGACGCTCGTCGCGCAGCCGAGCAGGCGGCCCGCGCCGGGGCCGACGAAGTTTCCGAGGCCGCTATCCGCTCTGGGATCGACGAGGTCAACACGGGCGCCGCGATCGCTCGAGCCAGAAGCGTCCTCACGGACTCGGGCTGGACTGGCACTGTCCAGGTGCGCGGGAGCACGGTGATCGTGACCGCCACCGGGACCCGTAAACCAACCTTCCTGCCCCTGCTTGCCGTCACGACGGTCCACATCAACGAGACCGGCACTGCCACGGCCATCTCGAGCCCCGACGGATAGAGAACCTTCATGACACGCTCGAACACGAGGACCCTCACCCGGCTGACCCGCGGAATCGCAGCCCTGACGGTGCTGGCCGCGCTGCTCATCGCCGCACCGCTCGCCCTGATGGCATGGTGGGGCAACCCGTGGCCAGCGGGCGGCTGGGCAGAGATCCAACTCGTTACCACCAGCACGATCGTGGGAGCGATGGTCACACTGGGATGGCTCGCGTGGGCTCTGATGGCCGTGTGCATCCTCACCGAGGCCATCGCAGTCGTGACCGGCAAGGCACCACGACGGATTCCATTCGTCCTGCCGGGCCAGCAGGAGTTCGCCAGGTATTTGATCCTCTCGGTCACAGCCATCGGACTTGGTGCCGGCACCATGACCAACGGCGCCATCGCACACCCGGCGTCAGCGTCGGAGGCCTCCGCGCACATCGTGCAGGCCTCGGCCTTCATCACACCAGTTGCCGCACACGACGAACTCAACGACAGGGGCGTGACCGACTCCCGGCGGGGTCCGTCGGTCACGCTACAGACTGACACGACAGCATGGAGAGTAGCTGAGATCCACCTCGGCGACGGGGCACGGTGGCACGAAGTCCGCGATCTCAACCACGGCATCCAGCTGGCCGACGGAACCACCTTCACCCAAGGCACCCAGACCCTGCCAGCTGGCACCACCGTGCAACTGCCAGCCGACGCGCGGAATATCCCCACAGCTGCCCCCGGCAGCGCCGCGCCAGAGACCGAAGCCAACGCCAACGACACCGCAGACCAGGTGGCCGAGGACCGCGACGGTGAAGACCAGGCTGCCGTAGAAACTGATGAAGATGCTCCCGCGCAGACAGTCACCGTCGTGTCGGGGGACACCCTGTGGGACATCTCCGAGGAGGAGACCGGCGACCCGTACAGGTACGAGGAGGTCTTCGAAGCATCCAAAGAAACACGCCAGCCGGGCGGGGAGTACCTGAGCGATCCCGACCTGATCAAGCCCGGCTGGATCATCACGATCCCCAGCGAAGGACCTACCGTCGATCCGGCGCCCGACACAATCGACGTCGCACCTGAACCAGTCCAGCCTGCGCCATCTGAATCAGCAGAGCCGCCACCGCTTGATCCTCCGTCAGCCGAACCGCCAACGGGTGAGGCCCAAGGATCGCCTGTGGAAGCGGCCGAACTGGTCGATCAAGGCGAGGATGCCGATGAGGGCGCCACGATTCTGGGTATGCCGTGGGCGCTGGCTGGGCTGACCGGAGCGGGGACCCTCCTGGCCGGTGGACTGTTGATCGGATTACGTCAACGTCGGGCCGCGCAGGTTCGTGCCCGACGTCCAGGCCGGACCGTCCGACCGCCAGACCCCGAACTGGCAGCCGCGGAGAGGACCATCACCGCTGCCGGGCCGCTCGGCGAGGAGATGCTGATCTTCATCGACGCCGCGCTCCGACGCCTCGCCGGGTCCGCCCATGCCACGGGCGCGGCGATGCCGCCGGTCGCTGCCGTGGAAGCACGACTGGGCGAGGTCGGCCGCCTCACTGTGCACCTGAGCGATACCGCTGAGCTCCCAGCCCCGTGGCGAGGCACGCCCGATCGCCTCCACTGGCACGTCCCGACGGCTACAGACATCAACGACCTCGGTCCCTTCAGCGAGGAGACCGACCCGCCCTACCCGCTGTTGGTCACCATCGGCCAATCCGACACCGACGAACTGTGGCTGCTGAACTGCGAAGAGGTAGGCATCTTGAACGTCACCGGTGACCTTGCCGCTGGCCGCGACCTTGCCCGGCACCTGATCGCTCAGCTGGCCGTCAACCCTTGGTCCCAAGGCGTCAAGGTCGACTGCATCGGACTGGGCAGCGAAGCCACTCCACTGGGAGAGGGCATCCGCTATCACGCAGCTGGCGATCAGGCCAACGCCGCAATCGCTGAGACCATCGCGGATGCGGTCGCCATGGTCGACCGCGCCACCGAATACGACATCGACGTGGCCACCGGACGGACCGGTCAAGCCGACGACGATCTCTGGCCCAGCCGCCTGCTCGTCCTGGACACAGCCTCAGACGAAGCCGCTGACAACCAGCTCGTGGAGCTCGAGCAACTGATGGACGTTGTCTCCCATCAGGTTGGTCGCACAGCCACATCCATCCTGCTCCTCGGCGAGCAGGTCGACGCCACAGGGACCGAACTGCGACTGACCGGCACGGGCCGGGTCCTGCTCAAACAGGCAGGTCTCGACCTGACCGCAGTCAGCCTCACCAACGAGGAAACCACGGGTGTCGGTCTGATCTATGCCCAAAGCGAGATCCTCGACGACCTCGAGATCGGCGTCGACCAGAGCGTCGACGAAGGGTGGGAGACCTACGCCGACCACACAGGGGGCCTGCGCCGCGAACACACCACCGCACGTAGCACCCCGCAGGCCGAACTGACCGAGCCGACCACCAGCCTTCTCGAGGCCAACGACCAGGACTACCTGAACGAAGCTGCGGTGGTACCTGAGGACCTCGAAGCGCTCGCACCCCAGGTCCCGGCCCACCTTCGCAAGGAAATCGAGGACCAAGATCCGAGTCTGGACCAGGACTGTGCACGCTGGCTCGCCGAAGACGACAACCGTGCCCGGCTTGTCCTCCTCGGGCCGGTTGCTGCGCACACCCATGGCAAGGCGCTGGCTAAACGTCGCGCCTACTTCACCGAGTTGCTGGCGTTCTTGTGGTTCCACCGCAGGCACGGCGCGACCCGCGATCAGATCGTGGACGCCTTCGGGACCCCACCGGACCGGGTACGTAAGGACATCAGCGTCCTGCGGGACTGGCTCGGAATCAATCCCCAGACCAAGCAGCCCTATTTGCCCGCGGCCGATGAGTCACCTGCTGCGAAGGCCACCGGGGTGAACGTCTATCAACTCCTCGATGATGGTGTGCTCGTCGACTGGGACCTGTTCAAACGGCTACGTGTGCGCGCCGCTGCGCGCGGAGGCAGCGACGGTCGCGCCGACCTCTTCCAGGCGCTCCAACTAGTGACTGGCCGGCCATGTGACCGGCTCCGCGAGGGAGGCTGGTCCTGGCTGGCTGATGGCGAACGGCACGACCATTACATGGCCGCCGCGATCGCCGACGTCGCTCTCACCGTCACTACCCACTTCCTGCGCGAGCACGACACTGCACACGCACGCGCGGCGACCGAGGTCGCGCTACTGGCCGCACCCGATGAGGAGGCGACCCGCCTTAGCCTGATCCAGATCACCGACGCCGAGGGCGACCGCCCCGAAGCGCGACGCATCCTTCGCGACGACGTGTGCAACCGCTCCGACGACGGTCAAGCGCCCACCGACCTCAATGACCGGACCAAGACCCTCATCAGCAACCACAAGTGGCTGGCCGGTTAAGTTGCCCGCATCCGCCCTGTCGTAGCCGAGCTTGGGTCGGCTGGCCGCTACTGTAAGGTAAACGGGGCGATGGCCCCGGAAAGCCGTTGGGCGCGCACTTCATCGACAGGGAGGTACGGCCGTGCATGGTCGAGCACCTCGAGCGGATGCGGTGCGCAACCGTGCGAAAATTCTGGACACGGCGCGAGAGTCGTTCGCGCGAGACGGTGTGGGCGTCCCGCTCGACACGATCGCGGAACGTGCCGGCGTCGGTCCCGGTACCGTGCATCGTCACTTTCCGACGAAAGCGGTTTTGGTGGCGGCGGTCATCGCGGACCGGTTCGACCATTTGGTCCAGCGGGCAACGCAGCTTGGGGAGGACCCCACCGACGACTTCTTCACCTTCCTCACCGAGGTGGTTGAGTCCGCTCGAGACAATCTGGTGTTGGCGTCCGCTCTTGATGGCGGGTTGGGAAGGGACGGTGAAGCATCCTCGGTCCGGCTGGTCGAGGCGTTCGGAACCTTGTTCGCAGCAGCGCAGCGTTCCGGCGGGGTCCGCGACGATGTGACCGCCGAAGACGTGCACGCCGTTGTCTCCGGTGCCGTAGCGACGGAGAATCGGCTCGCGGTGGACCGTCGCGGGCTCGGCCTGGAGATCGCTATCGCGGGATTGCGGCTCTCAAAGATGTCTGGGAGTCAGCGATGAGCCGCGCCCCAGCGGTCCGATTGGAATCGGTGAGCAAGCTCTACGGCACCGGCGCGACGGCAGTCACGGCGCTCGATCATGTGTCGGCGGTGATCCCCAGCGGCACGTTGACCGCGGTCATGGGGCCGTCGGGCTCGGGGAAGAGCACGTTCTTGCACTGTGCGGCCGGTCTTGACCGGCCGACCTCCGGGTCGGTCTTCCTGAGAGGATCCGACTCCGACTTGGCAACGTTGTCCGAGACGGACCTGACGGTGCTTCGGCGCCGGCGGATCGGGTTCGTGTTTCAGGCCTACAACCTTGTCCAGGCCCTGACGGTCACGGAGAACGTCACCTTGCCGCTGCGCCTCGCGCGGAAGCGACCGGATAAGAAGCACCTGCGTGAGACATTAGCGCGGGTGGGCCTGGCCAATCACGCCAAACAGTTGCCCTCGCAGCTGTCGGGTGGGCAACAGCAGCGGGTCGCGATTGCCCGCGCATTGATCACGCAACCGGAGGTGGTGTTCGCCGACGAGCCGACGGGGGCGCTCGATTCGGTGACGGCTCGGCAGGTACTCGCGCTGCTGCGGCAGGCGGTCGATGAGACTGGGCAGACGACGGTGATGGTGACCCATGACCCGATCGCTGCGGCCTACGCAGATGCGGTGATCTTCCTGGCCGATGGCCAGATCGCTGAGACGACACAGTCTTTGCCCGCAGACCAGATCGCCGACCGCATGACCCGCTTGGCGGACATCGCCTGATGCTTCGTCTGGCGATCGCGTCCTTGCGCCGGCGGAAGGGGGCAGTCCTCGGCGGCTTGATCGCACTGTTCTGTGCGGCCGCCATGGTCTCGGCGTGCGGTGCCCTGCTCGAGACCGGGCTGCGTGGCACCATCGCGCCGCAGCGGTATTCCGGGGCCCCGGTGGTGGTCACGGCCGACCAGCAGGTCCACTGGATCACGGTCAAGCACAAACACGACAAGACCAAGACCAAGACGAAGTCCAAGGACCTGACCGCGCGAGCCTGGCTGCCATCGTCGGTCGGAACCGAACTGGCCCAGATCCCTGGCGCGACGGTGGTGGCAGAGCAGACCTTCACCGCACAAATCTTCTCCTCCCGAGGCGAGGTCGTCGGTGGTGTGGACGGCGCTGCTTCGATCGGCCACAACTGGTCGTCGGTCCGGCTGACGCCCTACACGTTGGTGAGCGGTGACCGCCCGGCGTCGTCAGCGGATCTTGTGATCGACAGCGGCATCGCCGCGTCGGCCCAGCTGGAGCCCGGCGATCGGGTCACGGTGCAGTCGACAAGCTCGCCGCGCACCTACACAATCTCTGGGATCGTGCGACCCCAGACCTCGGTGACTGAGCAGTCCGCGCTGTTCTTCTCCGACGACGAAGCAACCCGGCTCGCGGGCCGTGGCGATACCGTCGCCGCCTACGGTGTCTTCGGAGCCACCGCGGAGGAGGTCGACGACGCGCTGGGAGACAGCAGCGCGCAGATCTGGACCGGGCAGAGCCGTGGCGCGGCAGAGTTCCGCGACGCGGCGACGGCCCGGACGACGTTGACCAGCATGAGCGCCGCCATCGGCGGCACCGCTCTGATCGTCGCAATGCTGGTGGTCGCGGGCACGTTCTCACTCTCGGTCCAGCAGCGCTCTCGCGAGCTCGCACTGCTGCGCGCGATCGGCGCGACCCCGCGTCAGGTGCGCCGACTGATCAGCCGCGAGGCCTTGGTACTCGGCCTTGTCGCGGCCGTGCCCGGAGCGCTCGTCGGCATCCCCCTGGCCACTGCGATCTACCGTGCGTTCGTGTCGTTGGGAACGATCCCCGAGACCCTGCAGCTGGCGCGCAGCCCGCTCCCGATCATGGCCGCGGCTGTTGCGTCACTGGCCGCGGCCGTCGGCGCAGCTCGGATCGCGGCCCGCCGGACGACCCGCATCCGGCCCACCCAGGCTCTGACCGAGGCCGCAACTGAACCGGTAGCACTGGGTGTCGCGCGGAGCGCGCTCGGCCTGATCGTGACGGCGGTTGCCGCGCTGGTCACGGGGCTGCTCACGGTGCTGCACACCGAACCCGCGGCCATGCCGGTGACCTATCTGGCGGTCCTGCTGTGGATCCTGGTGGTGGCACTTCTCGGCCCGCTGATCGTCCGCGTCGGCGTGGCGATGCTCGGCGCTGCGTGGAGACTCTCCCCGGTGGGCGGCTTCCTGGCGGCTCGCACGATCCGGGCGAATAGTCGCCGATTCGCCTCCGTCATCACGCCACTGGCGCTCCTAGTCGCGATGGCGACCACGATCTTGTGCGTGCCGGCCACGATGACGGCCGCCGTGCAGGCCCAGACCGACGACGGCCTGTCAGCCGACCAGGTCGTCGTCTCGAGCGGCTCAGGCGTCCCCGACTCGGCAGCGAACCAGCTGCGGACCACACCAACTGTTCGGGCCGCCGTCCAGGTCAAACGATCGATGATCTGGATCGGTCGCGGCAAGCACACGGTCACGGGCGTCTCGACCGCTGAAGCCGCTGCCGTCCTCGACCCCGACATCAGCGCCGGATCACTGGCGGACCTGGAAGCGGGCACGATCGCGATGAGCGCACGGACGGCTGGCGATCGCGAGATCGGCGCCACGGTGCAGGCCACGCTCCCCGACGGCACGGAGGCGACGTTCACGCTCGTCGCGATCTATGAACGCGACCACGCATTCGGCGACGTCGTCATGTCCTTCGCCACCCTGTCTGGCCATGTCGACAACCAGCTCGCCGACGCAGTGCTGATCAGCGGCTCGGCCGACAAAGGCAGCTTGCAGCAAGCGGTGGCAGACTTTCCGGGGCTCCAGGTCACCGATCAAGGCGCCTACCAACGAATCCTAGCCGAACGACAACAGACCAACGCCGCGGCTAACCTGGTGTTCTTGGCCCTGATCATCGCTTTCGCCGGTATTGCCGTGGTCAACACGCTCGCGATGGCGACCCTGCGCCGCTCCGGAGAACTCTCACTCATCCGCATGGTCGGAGCGACCACCCGCCAGATCCGCCACAGCCTGCGCTGGGAGCTGGCCATCGTCGTCGCTTGTGCCACGGCGGTGGGCTCACTCGCCGCAGGGCTCACTCTGACTGGATTCAGCATCGGGATGACCGGGCAGCCGATTCCATCGGTGCGACCACTCACCTACGCCGCAGTCGTGACATGCGCTGTCGTACTCGGCGCGATCGCCACATTCGCGCCCGCCCACGCGCTGCTCCGTCGTGATCCAACCGAAGAACACGGCACCGACCACTAGACCGGGTGGGTGGCGCGTCCACCCGATCTAGTGGTCCGTTGACCGCTATGGGGTGCCAACCTCGTCCAACGGTTCATCGGAGCCACCGCCGCTAGTGTTGCTGGCAGTGGGGCCCCCAAACCGTCGGCGCAGGCCCAGGAGAAGTCCTCCTCCAGCGCTCAGACCGACGCCAGCGGCGAGCATCCCGAGCGTGGCTGGAGCGCCGGTGTTTGGGAGGTTCGGGGTGCTCGTCGTCGGTGTGTCCGGTGGCGGCGGGGGAGGAGCAATCACCTGCGTAGTCTCCGATGCTTGTCCGAAGATGGCGATCCAAGCCTCGTGCTCCAGGGTCTGGGTGATGGTTTCGTGCCAGACGTAATAGCCGGGCTTGTCAACCGTCAAGGGTTCGGTGGTGACGGTGGCGCTGCCGCTGTCATCGGCGGTGACCTTCAGCTTCAGTGTCCCGACCACAGGCGCATCCTTGGGAGGAGCGTCGGCTTCGGCCGGCTTGTTCTTCAACGGCCCATACAGGCTCGTGATCACCTCGATCGTCGCACCGGGTTGCAGACCTGTCACAGTGAGCGTGTCGGTGATCTTCGCCCCCGGTTTGGCGGTCTGTGCCGACGTCTGCGTGGTGACCTGCGGTTGCCAGGGCACGATGCTGGTCTCGGACTCCTGACCGTACTTGCCGACCCAGCCCTCATGCTCGGCTGTTGCAGCGATGGTCTCGTGCCAGACGTAGAAGCCACGCTCGTCGACCGTCAACGCGTCGGTGACGGCCGTAGCGTTTCCGTCG
>JAKDNC010000720.1 GCA_030452025.1 Nocardioides sp.
TTGAAGGTCGAGCCCGGCGGCAGCGTGGTCTGGGTGGCGCGGTTGAGCTTGGGCTCGTCCTTGCGGGCGTTGAGCTCCTGGTCGTACTTCGACACCTCGTCCAGGTCGTGGGAGGCGAGCCGGTTCGGGTCGAACGAAGGGGCCGAGGACATGGCCAGGAGCTTGCCGGTCGAGGGCTCGAGGGCGACGACCGCGCCCTGGACGTCGTCGCCGAGCGAGTTCAGCCCGTCGAAGGCGGCCTTCTGGGCCTCGGGGTCGATGGTCAGCTCGACGCTGCCCCCCTTGGGGGAGGAATTGTTGACCAGGTCGACCAGGCGGGTGACGAAGAGCCGGCTGTCGTCGCCGGAGAGGACGGCGTTCTGGGTCTTCTCGATCCCGGACTGGGAGAAGTAGGAGAACCAGCCGGTCAGGTGGGCGTAGGCCAGCGGGCTGGAGTAGGTGCGTTGGAACTTGAACTCATCGCCGGACTCCTTGGACTCCGCGACCGGGTCACGGTCGACGAGGATCGCGCCGCGCTCCCGGGAGAACGACTCGACGATCACCCGACGGTTCAGCGAGCTGTCGTTGAGGTCGGAGGACTCGAAGTACTGCAGGTACGTGACGTTGGCCAGCAGCGCGAGGAACATGATCATGGCGAAGATCGCCATGGTGCGGATCGGCTTGTTCATCGCAGGTTCACCACCTGGGTGTTCTCGCTCTCGTCGTCCTCCTCGGAGGTGCTGGACAGGTCGGGGACCGGCCGCCGCGCCTGGTCGGAGATCCGCAGCAGGATGGCGATGATCACCCAGTTGGCCACCAGCGACGAGCCGCCGTAGGAGAGGAACGGCGTGGTCAGGCCGGTCAGCGGGATCAGCTTGGTGACGCCACCGATGACGACGAAGACCTGGAGTGCGATGACCAGCGCGAGACCGCAGGCCATGAGCTTGCCGAACCCGTCACGACAGACCAACGCCACCCGGAGGCCGCGCTCGACGATCAGGCCGTAGAGCAGGATCACGGCCATCACACCGGTCAGGCCGAGCTCTTCGCCGATCGCGCCGATGATGAAGTCGGATTCTGCGAACGGGATCCGGTCCGGGCTGCCCTGCCCGAAACCTCGGCCCAGCAGGCCACCCCAGGCCATCCCGAAGAGCGACTCGCCGATCTGGTTGCCGGAGCCGTAGAAGTCACCGAACGGGTCGAGCCAGGCGTCGACACGGACCTTGACGTGGCCGAAGAGCTGATAGCCGGCGAAGCAGCCGGCCAGGAAGAGGCCACCACCCACGATCAGCCAGCCTGGTCGCTCGGTGGCGACGTAGAGCATGGTCAGGAAGATCCCGAAGAACAGCAGCGACGAACCGAGATCACGCTGGAAGACCAAGATGCCGAGACTGATCAGCCACATCGCCAGGATCGGTCCGAGGTCGCGGCCGCGGGGCAGGTCGACGAACAGGATGCGTCGCCCGGCCAGCGCCAGTGCATCGCGGTGCAGGACCAGGTAGCCGGCGAAGGCGATGACCAGCAGCACCTTGGCCACTTCTCCGGGCTGCATGCCGACCGGGCCGAGGTTGATCCAGATCCGGGCGCCGTTCTTCTGCACCCCGATGATCGGAAGCATCGGCAGCAGCAGCAGGACGATGGCCGCGAGCCCGCTGGTGTAGGTGAACCGCTGCAGGATGCGGTGGTCGCGCATGAAGATCAGGGTGGCCACGAAGAGCGCGACGCCGATGGTCATCCAGACCAGCTGCTGCTGGGCGAAGGAGGTCTCGTCGGCGAGGTCGAGCCGGTGGATGACGGCCAGACCCAGCCCGTTGAGCGCGGCCACGACCGGCAGCAGCACGGGGTCGGCGTACGGCGCGGTCATGCGCACCACGACGTGGCAGGCGATCACCAGCGCGGCGAGCCAGCCGCCGTACCCGATGATGTCGGCCGGCACCTTGCCCTCGACGCCGAGGCCGACGGCGGCGTAGGCGCCGATGCCGACCAGGAGCGCGAGGATGAGGAGGAACAGCTCCGCCCCCCGCCGGCGCCGGTGCACGAAACCCAGGAGGCTGTTCGTCGGCGTCATCGAGACCCGCCTCAGTCGCAGTCCGCGGTCGGGGCGACGGCCGTGCCGGCGGCGCCGGCGGGG
>JAKDNC010000721.1 GCA_030452025.1 Nocardioides sp.
CTGAACGTGTGCCTCATATCGTGCAATCTCGGGCGCCGGGTTCCGGGGTGGGCGGCGTAGCCGAGTTTGTCGGTCAGGGAACGGAAGGCGACCTCGGCGCTGCTGGCGTGCACCCGGGTGCCGATGAACGTGAGAAAGAAGGCCTGAGCGTCGGGCCCGTCGATAAGGGCGGTCGTCGCCCGCCGGTAGCGGACAAGCGCGGCAGTGGTGCTGGGGTGGATCGGCACCAGCCGTGGCCGACCGCGTTTGCCGGTCACCGCCAGTACGTTGTTCCCGACATCGAGGTCCGCGACGTTCATTGCCAAGCATTCGCTGATTCGCAGGCCCGTGGCCGCCATCAGGCCAATGATCGTGGAGATGGTCAAAGCGCGAACCGTGGGATGCAGCGCCGATGCGGCAGAGATCAACGCTCGAATCTGCTCGTCAGTGTAGATATAGGGCACCCTCCGGACCGTCCGGGCAGCGATGGCGCCGGGCGGGATCAGCTCGGCCCGGTCGGGGTCACGGCTGTGAATATATTCGGCCAGGCCGCGCACTGCCGATAGCCGCTCAGCCCACCAGCACGGTGTGGCCCCGTCCGGAGCGCAGGCCCATCTGATGGCGCTATCGACGGTGATCGAATCCTGCCCGGTGGCGGCCAGCGCGGCGAAGAAGCCCGAGAGTATCTGCTCGTGTCGAGCCAGCCTGTGCCCCATCGCCCGGCGCAGCTGCAGATACTCACCGCTGTACTGGACCAACTTCTTCTCCGCGGTCACCACGACACCTGCGCACCACTGGCAGGATCGCTGACGGCCACCGCAGCAGTAGGCCAAGGCACGACCATTGTTCGCAATGACTGCAGGTCCACTTTCGCGTAGATCCGGGTCGTGGCACGATCGGCGTGGCGCAATAGTTGGCTGGCTTCGCTCAGGTTGCCACCGGCGGCCATAAGGGCGGTAGCGGCTGTGTGGCGCAACCGGTGCGCGCCGATCCGCTCGCTGATGCCTGCCCGGACGCCCAGGCCGGTCATGATCTGGCTGATGCCCCCGGCAGTCATGAACCTGTGCGGCGCCAGGGCGCGGACAAATACATGCCGATCGTCCGTGGCTGGGCGCCCCGCGCGCAAATAGTCGGCAAGGCCGGCTCCGACATCGGCCGGTAGTGGCATCAGCGCAGGCAGACCCGCCTTGCCGGGCACCGTGATTGTGCCCGCACGCCAATCGATGTCATCGATTCCCAACGCAGCGGCTTCCCCGGAGCGAAAGCCTAATCTGGAAAGTACCGCGACCAGCGCCACGTTGCGCAGTGCCTCGGCGCCGCAATCGCCTGCCTGCCGGCGTATATCTTGCAACTGCGTGTCGGATATGGCCTTCGGCAGCCCGGAATATGAGGAATAGGCGACCGGTCCGGCCGCTCCATCGAGCCTCGTGGCAGTCATGCCGGTCATGAACATCCACCGCAGCAACGACCGGATGGCGGTCGCCGCGACCGACACCGAACCAATGGATTGCCTCCCGGCAAGCCCCAACAGGAAACCGCTGACTTCATCGGCGGTCAGGGACCTGAAATCCTCGCCGCTGCGTTCTGCCCGCCACCGAATGAACGGCCCGGCCTGATTCAGGTAGTTCCTCACCGTTGCCGGGCGCAGCGCCCGCTCCGAGGTCAGGTGCAGAGCGAATCCGGCAAGCAGCCGATCCGCCTCCGAGAGCGGTTTCGGCGCATCGTGTTCGCGAGCGATGCCCTGCGCGTCGACAAAATCGATGAATGGCCGCAATGCCCGCGCCGTTCGCAAATTCACGTGCGTGCGCCGCCACGAGAGCAGAAACGATTCGACTACCGACTCCGATAGGCCGTCCGCGCCCATTTCTCTGTCGGCAAGCCAACGGGACAGGCCCGCGATAAACCGCAGCTGGTGCGTGACCGTGCCTGGGGCATAGCCCAGACGAAACAGTTCTTCCCTAAAGTCGGGCACCAGCCCCGCGAGCGGGCCCGAGACCCGCACCTTCAATGGATCGCCCATGATCCTTGTCCTTCCACTTGACGAATGGAAGAGCAACGATCCTCCGATCGGAGGGATTATGTGGAACTTTCGGCACCGCTTGGCCCGCTGATCAGGCACGTCATGA
>JAKDNC010000722.1 GCA_030452025.1 Nocardioides sp.
CCGCAGTCAGCCATGCCGGCGGGCACATTGACGATCGGCACCCGGTTGCAGATATTGAACGGCATCGTCATGTGCGCCTGCCAATAGTGCTCGAGCCTCACTCCCCCAGCATCGCCACCAGCGCCGTGACCCGTCCCAGACCTCTCCCGCCCGACTCCGTCGGCACCAATCGTGATTCCGTTGAGATAGCTGCCGTCGGCGTCAAGGCCTGCCACCGCCGAGGCGGGCGCCAGGAGAACGTCGAACCCGTCCATTGCCCCCGCCAGCTCCGCCTGAATCTGGGCTTCAGCGGTCAGTCCCTCGTAGAAGGAGTGACGGGCGGCGACCGCCTCGGTGTCGGCCATGAATTGGAGTGTGTAGTCGGCCAGTGTGTCCTCGTGGCCACCGGTCGCGGCCCGCATCGCAGGGGCGAGGAGATGGCCGAAATGGGTGAACGCGGTTTCGAAGATTCGCTCCGCGGTCCACGGCAGCTCGATCTCCTCCACGATCGCGCCGGCAGCCTCAAGCGCCAAGGCGGCCGCACGGGTATTGGCGATGATGTCCTCACCGACGGGAAAGTCCCCCAACCGCAGACACACAGCGATCCGCTTCCCTTTCAGACCCTCGACCACATCGGCGGAGGAGGCATCGAAGCCGTCGAGGAACCCCGGTGAGGCAATGGTCGCGTGGTCGCTGGGATCGACGCCGACCATGACTCGCGCGAGCAGTGCGGCATCGGCGACGGTTCGCGCCATCGGTCCGTCCCCGCGGTACCAGTCGGCGGCCAAGGGCTGGGCGCCCGGGATCCGACCATAGGGTGCCTTGAATCCGACGGTTCCGGTGAAGGCGGCGGGCAGCCTGGTCGATCCGGCGATGTCCGAGGCCGTCGCCAGGGGCGCGAACCCCGAGGCCAGTGCGGCACCGGATCCGCCCGAGGAACCGCCGGGTGAGAGCTCGGTGTTCCACGGATTGCGGGTCACTCCCCACATCGGCGAATGCGTGATCGTCGCGCAGCTGAACTCCGGCGCGGTCGCGCGAGCGTGCACGAACCCCCCGGCGGCGCGGATGCGGCGGATGATCGCGGCATCGGCAGCGGCCACGGTGTCGCGTTCGTGGACGAGCCCTTGGGCGAGCGTGCGCCCGGTGATCGCGTGCTTCTCCTTCGCGATCACGGGCAGGCCGAGCAGCGGCCGGGTCACGGTCGCCTCGGCGAGCCCATCGGGAGTGGCGTTCGCGTAGAAGACCTCCGCGTCCTTCGCCGAGGTGACGGCCTCCTCGAGGACCTCGGTGACCGCGTTGATGCGTTCGTCCTCGGTGGTGATGCGCCCGATCTGAGCGCTGAGGTACTCGACCGGAGACAGCTCCTTCGAGCGGAACTTCGCGAGCGCCATGGTGGCGGACAGTGCCCAGGTTTCGCTCGACGCGGGCCCGGCTGAGGTGGGTGTGGAACTCATTCGTTCACCTGAGACGCAGAATTCGCTCGCACCTCTGCGACCGAGCGGCCGACCCAGATTTCACCGTCGCGTTCCTCGCTGAGTTCGCCGTTCACGAGTTCCGTGGCGACCGAGGTGAGGACACCGAGGCCGCGGACCATGTCCTCGTCGGTGGTGAATTCGCGTTCGCAGTGGGAGACGCCGTCGACGCTGGGCACGAACATCATGACGGCGGGCACGCGGTGGTTCATCGCCACGGAGTCGTGGCCGGCCATGGTCTCGAGCCGGCGGATGCTCAGGCCCTCGTTGGCGACGGCCTTCTCCGCGAGTTCGACCCCGGTCTCCGGGAAGTGGCGTTTCTCGCGGATGTCGAAGTCCTCGACGTTGATCGTGATGTCGTGGGCGCGTGCGATGTCGGCGATCTGGTTCCGCAGAGTGTCGCGGGCGGCGATGACGACGGCGGGGTCGGAGGAGCGGAGGTCGGCGACCATGTGCACACGGCGGGGCACGACGATCGGTGAGTTGGGTTCGACGACGTGCTGGCCGACGGAGGACACGAGGGCTTCGTCCTCGAATTCGTTGACCACCTCGGCGACGGCGAGGACGACCTTGGAACCTGCGACGAGGGCGTCCTGGCGATCGGCCATCGCGGTGGCGCCTGTGTGGGACTGTTCACCGAGGACGTCGA
>JAKDNC010000723.1 GCA_030452025.1 Nocardioides sp.
GCGCTTCGCACTCGTGCGAAGCGGCTCGGGCTGGCTCCGAGCACGTGGGTGCGGAGCGTCGTGCGCGATGCCCTGCACGCCGCTCGGAGCGAGGAGCTGGACGCCGCCGTGGCCGCACACCTGCTCGGGGTCGAGACGCGCGTGCAGGCCTCGGCGGACACCCGCGAGCTGGCCGCGCAGGTGCGTCCGCTGGCGATCAACGTCAACGACCTAGACCGCCGCGCGCGGGCCGGTGAGGCGGTGTCGCTGTCGGCGGACGTGCCCGAGCTGATCGAGCTGCTGCGCGAGGTCCGCGCTCTGCTCGGGGATCGGACGGCATCGTGAGCACCACGCACTACAGCCCGAGCGCCAGCGCCGCGGACACGGAGCGCTACATCCGGGGCAAGGAGGACGAGCGCGGGGTCGCGGTCACGTGCGACGTGCCGGGCGGCCCGGGTGCGTTCTCGGCGCGTGCCCGCGCGCTCACGCAGAACACGAAGCGCGATATCGAAGCCCTCCACTACCGGCAGAGCTTCAGCGATGAGGAGTTCGACCCGAAGAACCCGGAGGACGTGCAGCGGGTGAACGATCTTGGATACCTGCTCGCGACAAAGATGCACCCGGATTCGGACTGCCTCGTGGTGACGCATACGGACGGTCGCGGGGGTAAGGCCCACAACCACATCCTGGTGATCAACCACAACAGCCGGACCGGGAAGGCACTCTCGGACTACCGTACGTTCCACGACCGCAAGGCCGGGAACCAGCGCGGCGTGCAGTCGGCGAACGATGAGCTGATGAGGGAGCACGGGCTCTCGGTCGTCAAGACCCTGGAGCACGCGCCGAAGGACTGGGAGCTTCGCCGGGAGGACTTCGCCGAAGGCTCGCTCGACCGCCAGATGGGCGACCGGATGACCGCCGCGCTGGCGGACCCACGGTCGGTCGACAAGGCCGGTCTCGAAGCCGTGATCGAGGAACAGAACCAGCAGGTCGGTGACGACGGCGACCGTGTACCGCGGATGCGCCTGCACTCCACCGTGAGCACGAAGGGTAAGAACGTCGGCCAGGAGACGTGGACGCTCTACATCGAGGACGACCGCGACGAGACGAAGCGCGGCGAGCGACGCAAGCGCACCAGCACGCTCTCGACTGATTTCACCCCGGAGGGTGCGCAGGCGTTCTTCGACTACCACCAGCAGCAGAAGGAGCAGAACGATGAGCGCAGCACTCGACAGGCTGAAGCAGCAGGACGAGCAGGACGAGCAGCAGACGCAGCCCGACGGGCAGTCGAGGACGGCGGAGACGTTGGACTCGATCCTCGCCGCCGTCGAGGCGCAGACCGCGAGGCTCGACCGGGTGGCCGAGCAGCAGAAGAAGCTCACGGGATTCGTGAAGGTCATGGACGAGGAGACGACGAGGCGGCTGGAGCGGATCACGGCCCCGCCGTCGACCTCCTCGCCCTCCAGCGACGTGTCCGAGAAGATCGCGAGTATCGCGAGCAGGCAGAACGAGATCGCGAGCACGCTCGGCGAGTTCGCGCAGAGTCTCGACGGGAAGAGGCTGAGCGCCGCCTCGCAGAGTCTGATCGCCGAGGCGCAGAAGGATCACGCGGCTACGGCTTCGGCGATTGAGAAGCTCACGGCGCAGGCCGAGGAGAACAGGCAGCTCGTGAGCCGGGTCGGCGGCGCGGTGCAGCGGATCGAGAAGCGCACCGAGGAGCGGGTCGCGAGGGCCGTCGAGCAGGTCGCCGGGGAGGCCGGGCAGGTCGTCACGGCGAACCTGGACGCGTCGAATGAGCGAGCTGAGCGGATCATCGCCGCCACGGCGAAGCTGGAGGCCCGTCAGCTCTGGTCGGCCGCCGCCGCGATGTGCCTCGCGCTCCTGCCGGTGGTGGTCGTCATCGCTGGGCTCTGGATGGGCATCGCCGGGCTCATCACCGGCGCTCAGTGGGCGCTGGACGTGGACGGGAGCGTGTGGCTCGGCATCGGGCGGTGGCTCGCGGTCGGCGCTGGCCTCGCCGGGTCCGGCTACGGGCTCTTCGCGTCCGTCCGGTGGGCCGCCGGTCTCGTGGAGACGTGGAAGGGTCGCGGGATGCCGAAGTGGCCACGCTGGCGGAAGT
>JAKDNC010000724.1 GCA_030452025.1 Nocardioides sp.
CGATCCAGATGTTGGAATTGTCCTTGCGCAACTCATCAATCTCTCTGGTCAGGTCGTAGAGCCCGATGATGAACGCTACCGCGGTCCCTTTGACCAGCATCACCTGCAGGTTGTTGAACCCCGGTAGCATCAGCGCCCAGGCTTGGGGCCAGATGATCCGACGCATCTTGGTCGTCCACGGCATGGACAGGGCCGTCGTGGTCTCCCACTGCCCCTTGGGGACCGCGTTCAGCGAGCCACGCACCACTTCGGCGCCGTAGGCCCCGTAGTTGAGCCCGAGTGCGATGACGCCAGCGGCGATAGGTTCCAGTGCCAGGCCGATCTGAGGGAACACGTAGTAGAGGATGAACAACTGGACCACAAGCGAGGTGCCGCGGAAGAACTCCACGACGATTCGACTGGCCACGTTCATCACGGTGTTGCGGGCAATCGACATCAGGCCGAGAACGACCGCGATCGCGAAGGCCAGGGCCCCGCCACCGAAGGCGAGCTGGAGGGTGATCAGGATGCCCGACCAGAGATCTGGCCAGGCATCCCGGAGGATCTCGAAGAATTGCAACGAAGGGCTCGGTCACTCGGCCTTGGGCAGGTCGCCGGCGCAGAGCTGCTCGGTGGTGATGTCACCCTTGGGGCGCTCCGCCTCGGTGAAGCCGTAGGGGCCGAGCACGCGCTTGAACTCCTCGGGGTCACCGATGATCTTCTCGGCCTCCTCGTTGTAGGCCTCGCGCAGCTCGTCGGCGTCCTTGTCGAAGACCGTCGCGCCGGCGCCGACCTGCTCCACCCCGTCGACCACCGCGGTGAAGGGCTCGGTCACCTCGATCGGCGCGTCCGCGTTCTTCTCCGCCATCGCACGCAACGAGATCGCAGTCAGGGCGAAGACGTCGGCGCGACCGCTCTTGACTGCCTGCAGACCGTCCTCCGGCGACCCGACGTTCAGCGTCTTGATCTTCATCGTCTTGGCATAGCCGTCTTCGATGGCGCCGCTCATCGCGGCGAACTTCGCACCGGAATCCTTGACGTCCTGCATGTCCTGCAGGTCCATCGGGTTGCCCTTCTTCACCAGGAAGGCCGTGGTGTACATGATCTCGGGAATGCTGAAGTCAGCCTGCTCGCAGCGCTCCGGGAGGATCGACATCCCGGCACTGACCACGTCGTATCGGCCGGCGTTGAGGCCGGGGATCAGGGAGTCCCACTCGGTGAGCTGGCCGTCGACCTCGTCGATGCCCATCTCGCCGAAGATCTCCTCGTGCAACGCGATCGTCGCGCCGTCGAGCTCACCTTCATCATTCTCGAAGGAGTAGGGCTCCTCCCCGGCGAACCCGACCTTGATCGAGCCTTCGTCCTTGAGTTCGTCCACGGACCCGCCGCCGGTCTCGGCACAGGAAGTGAGGACCAGGGCGCCGATCACGGCCATGGCTGCTGCAGTGGGGGCGAAGCGTCTTGCGGGACGAATCATCGTCAAGCACCTTTCAGTGTGCGCGAGGCGCAGCAGTCCTGACCCGGTTGGCCCGGGCGCTGCTCGTCGTCCCGCTATTGGGCTTGTGTTAAGTGGAACCTAGGCGCGCTGTACCCGAGTCACAACTTGGTGCCGGGGTCGGCGAGTCGCCCCGCCGCGAGGGCGAAACAGCCATCCCGGAAACCTGCCGATGAGCATCTGACCTGCAGATACACACCTGCCGCCATGCATGCCCAGCGTCGCACGCCAAGGCGCACCAGCAGCCCCAATTGCCCCACCATCGTTATGGTTTCGTGATCCACTCACTCCACGAGCCGGGATAGAGAGCCGCGTGGATCCCGGCGACCTCCATGGCCAGGACATCGTGTGTCGCGGTCACCCCGGAGCCGCAGTAGGCAGCGACCTCGCCACCATCAGCCCCCACTGCCGCATACTCCGCCCGCAGCTCTGCGGCACTGCGAAATGTGCCCTCGGTGTCCAGATTCCGCTCGGTCGGGACGTTGACGGCGCCGGGGATGTGTCCCGCCACCGGGTCGACCGGCTCCACGTCCCCGCGATAGCGCTCCGGCGCCCGAGCATCGACCAGCACCGGCACCTCGAGCACCTGGTCGGCGGTCACGACTGGCATGGCCCCCGGTCG
>JAKDNC010000725.1 GCA_030452025.1 Nocardioides sp.
TCTCTCCAGAGAGTCCTAGCCGATTCTAGGTCTTGGGGTTCACCACCGTCACCGCGACTCCCGCGGCGGCCTGACCACCAAACCCATCACCGACTGTCCTAAATGTTTGACACACCTCAGACCAGCAATTCGGGCGCCTCAGCCAAGGTTGAGGCAGAGAGTTCGGCGCCGTCAAAGTCGGGCGGGAGAGAAGGGTATGGCGTGCTCTCCTACCGGCAGAGGAGTCCGCCGCTCACCCCTGACCGGCATGGTGCCCTGCAAGGTGCAGGGCGAGCCCCGGGGGGCGGGCCCCCCGCCGGGGGGGGGCGCTGGAGGCATTGACCTCGATGCCTTGGGCGTCTGCGTAGGTGAATTCGACCACCGCGTGCGTTCCGATGTCGGAACGGTCTGCGAGAAGCGCGTCGAGAGACGTCAGTGGAGTGTCAAGGCCGTCACGGCTCATGTAGTTCGCGGGGACGTTCCAGGCGGTGCCGAAGGGCAAATCATTGACGCGCTGGTACGGAAGTGGGCCGGCGGCTACCTCCTCGAGAGTCGCTGCGAGCTGCTGCACCGCCTCCCAGTTTCTGGTGTCGTCGGAGCCGACGAAATAGATGCGCTGATTTGTGGGGCCGACCACGTTCGGGCAGTGCAGGTCGAGTACCGCGTCAAACCCTCGCGGGTCGTCAATAAGCTGCCTGATCGCCCTCGTCTCCGGGTAAAGCCCACCCTTGGGTCCGTAGTCCCGGGCGTGATCATGGGGTGCTCGATTCTTGCCTTGGTCACCGCGCGCAACACCGTCGAAGTCGACGAAGGGGATGACGACGAGCTCCACATATTTTCTCAGCCAGCGTGCTTGTTCGCAATTGTCGGTGAGCACCTGGGTCATCAGTCCTTCCAGGACGTGGCTGGCCATCATTTCGCATGCGTGATGTCGGCAGGTGAGGAGCACCCGCTTTGGCGGGTTGCCGGTCAGGTTCCCGAGGCGGAGAAGGTCCACGCGGCGTCCGCGCTCTGAGTGCGTGAGCAGCCCGCGCTCCAGCGCGACGTGTCCTGTGTTCGCGGCGAGGAAACGTTCGAGATCGACCGCTGTGTAGGGCATTCCCACGGACAACTGTAGCTCGGTGGCGTTCGCCGGTACCTTCAGGCTGAATTCATCACCGGTGACGGCGTTTGCTCCAAGCCAGTCCCAGTTGCGCCCGCCGTCCGTGCTGAACGCCGGTCCTCGCACGCCAATCGCCGGACCTGCATCACGACGGACCTGCACGGTGAGGTGTCGTCCAACCGCTCCTCGCACTCGAATGCACCAGTAGAACCAGTCTCCGATAGTATCGCGCAGGTCGGGGCGCAACTCGATGCGGCCTGCCTGGACGCGCTCGATGTCCGCATTGCCGCCGGGGAAATCGGTATCAACCTGCATTGGGTCCTCTGTGTTCATGGTCTGTGCAGGTCCTTCCCCACGTGCCGTGTGACCAGAGGCAGACCCAGGTGGGCGAGCGCGGTCGGTGCAATGTCGATATTCTCGGCGCTCTCGGCCCAGCACTCGGCCCTGTCAGCGGGGGGAGGGTTGCCGCCGAGAGTCGCGGCGACGACGAACGACTGGCGCTCCTTCCAGGAGCCTCCTCCGTGACCGCCCTCGTCGAGGTGCCCGTGATCGGTGGTTACGATGATCAGCCACTCCTCCGACGCCCATGTAGGGCGGGCGCTAAGTGCATCAATCAGGCGCCCGAGTCGCTTGTCCTGCCGGTGGATGGCTGCCTCATATTCGGCGCCGACTCCGTGATCGTGGGCGATCTGGTCCGTCTCTCCGAGGTAAACGAAGGCGATATCTGGGTCTTTATATCTGAGATGGTGCTCGGCCGCTTCCATGATGATTGGGTCGGTCTCAGTGAATTTCCCTGGGTAGGCCCGGCGGTCTACCCAATCGATGGTGCTCACCCCCGGGCCGAACAGCGGGCCGGGTCCGAAATCCGTCCCGAAGATAAGTGCGGAGGCCGCGCCGTACGTCTGGAGGTCCGGTCGGGCACAGAACGCGGTCGTGAGCAGTTCGGGATAGCGGTAGAGACGGTTAAGTTCCTCTTCATTTCCCATCACGCCATGGGCATCAGGCCAAACTCCG
>JAKDNC010000726.1 GCA_030452025.1 Nocardioides sp.
TCGCCATGCGGTGTAGGCGGCATCGACCATCGCGTCCTGCTCCCCGCCGCGCACCCGGTCGTGCTCGATGAGCGTATCGATCGCCGGGGTGCGGCCGTGCCGCAGGGCCAGCGAGTTGGCCTTCTCCCACGCCTGCGTGAACCGGTGCACGTCGGTGAGTTCGGGGGCGTCGTCGCGGTCGTGGACGAGCATCCCGAACGCCCCGCCCGCATCCACCGCTTGGAGTTGCGACCAGTCACCCACGAGCAGCACTTTCGCGCCGGTTTGTTCGGCGAGGCAGGTGATGCGATCGAGGGACCCGGTGCCGGCCAGGGATGCCTCGTCGAGGATCACGAGCTGGTCCTTGTCGAACGTGGTGTCGTGGAGGCGGTGCATCTGCCACCAGCGGGCCGTGTTCTCCGTCTCGATCCCCAGCTCCTCGCCGAGCACCTGAGCCGCGTTCTCCGATGGCGCGAGCCCCACCACGGAACCTGCGCCGTGCTGCTGCTCCCAGGCCCGCTTCAACGCGCTCATCGCCGTGGTCTTCCCGGCACCGGCCGGCCCGACCAGCACGTCCACCACCCGGCCCGACATAGCGACCCGCTGGAGGGCGTCAGCCTGATCCGCCCCCAACCGGCGGCCCTCCGCATCGGGCCTGCTGGTGATCTTCTCGACGGTGGCCAGTTCCACGGTCGGCCCGGTCGTCGCGTGCGAGCGGTCAAGGAGCCGGTCTTCCGCCGCGAGCAGCTCTTCGGTCGAGTACAGGACCGCGCTGGGGTGGCGGAAGCGGCTCGACCCGTCCGGGCGGCGGAACAGCAACGGGCTCGACGACAGCTCCGGCGGCGTGAGCCTGAGCGACGCCTGTTCGGCCGCGTCGGTGACCAGTCCGGTGATCGCCTCCCGATCCTCCGACGACGCGAACCGCACCCCCATGAGCTGCCGGGAGGCTTCGGAGTGGAGGTTCCAGCGCCGCCACGTCGACCGTTTCTCACCCACCACCGCGACGACCGACTGGCCGAGGTCAGTGATGGTGTCCAGGGGTACATCGTCGGCCCGCAACAGCGCCGCCTGCTCCCCGGCCGCGGTGGTGAGGGTGCGCGCCCAGGCTGTTGCGTCCTCGCCCAAGATCTCGCCGGCGCGGTGGCGCCAGTTCGCGGTGAGGGCAGCGAGCGACTGCACCCGCTTCTCCGGACGGGTCGCGAGCGTCGCCTGGGCGCGGAGCTTCAGGATCGTCTTCGCCGACGGCTCACGACCGTGCTTGGCTCGGTAGGAGTCGATCAGGCGGGTCTTCTCCTCCTCGATCTGCCGAGACCGCGACGAGAACTCCGCCACCAGCTCCTCGGGCACCGGGGCGAGCTCCCACGCCGGGTTCCGATCCCGGCCCCGCTCCCTGGCCTCCCACTCGATCCCGAACATGCCCGTGATCCGATCCGCCAACGTGGCGTTGTACAACTCGGACAGCGCGACGACCGAAGCGTGCACCGGCCGACCGGCGAGAGTCCGCCACTTCTGGTCCTGCACCGTCAGCACCTTGTTGCTCACCGCGACGTGCGTGTGCAACTGCGGATCACCGCTGCGCGAGTCGTAGTGGTCGAACGCCGTCGCGAGAACGCCGGCGACATCGACATGCGCGACGGCGCCTTCCGGGCCGGCCGCGCCGACGCGGGTGGTCGCGACCTCGCGTTCGAGGAACGCGATCACCTCCGCGACCGCCTGATGGTGCGCGTCCGCGATCAAGGATTGCGTGCCCGCGTCCGCAACACCCCACCATGCCGACAGCGACTTCGGCACCGAGAACGTCAGATCGTAACCGGCGACCGCGCGACGGGTGCCGCGCTCGGCCTCCTCCGCCTCGATGGCCGCGACCTGCTCCGCACGCGACACCGGCCCCAGCTCCGGGTTGAGGTCAGCGACCCGCTGGTCGACGCGCTCCTGCACACTCGCGTACCGCCGATACGCCTCACCCAACGGTTCACCCGTGATCGGGTCACGGCCCATCCCGACCAGAAGCTGGAGCTGCGCCTCGGACACCTGACCGCCCTCGGCCAGCTCACCGCCGCCGAGGTACGGCAGACCCGACCCCATCCAGAAACCGGAAGGAGTTCCCTCCTC